>QKBW01000060.1 GCA_003245875.1 Candidatus Kaiserbacteria bacterium | reverse complement strand
TAATTAAATTTCTTAATCTTAATTCCTTCCCGCAAATCTATACAGAGCTAAACGTCACTAGACGCTTTTAATAGCGCGAATCCTTATTGAAAATATCCACTGTATTTTCAATTTTTTCTCCCCCATGCCCACTTACTAAATACAACAGAACAAAAAAGAGAGGCAATAATACGACCCATGCCCAGCGTAGATTATGCGAAAGAAAAAGATGGGAGAGACCAAAAAAATAACCGAGCAACAAGAGTGTGAGCGTTTTAAAAATATTGTTAATTACCGTGATGACTGCATATTTCTTAAAGTCGACATGCATCATGCCACAAAGAAACAGCACTACTGCTGAGGGAGCTTGTGTGATTTTGCTTAAGGTTATTATCTTCCAAAGTGAACTGTGATCGGTAAAATATTTTTGCTGTACCGAGACAAGCCGGCTTTCGGTTAGACCAAACCATCGTCCATACTTATGTACCATACCAAACGTGCCGTGTTTGCCAAAAAAATAGAACAAGGTATCGCCGATAATGTCCCCAATCAACACAATCGGATATACCAAATATACATTGAGAAACCCAAGGCTTGCCAAGAAACCGGCCACAAGTGTGACTACCGGTCCTTCAATAATAGCCAGCGGCAACAATATCCAATAGGTGTAATTCAGCAACAACTCCTGCATCGAGACACTATACATCTTTATAGTCGGGAGACAAAGACAGTAGAGCAACCTTTTACACTGTACTGTTTATAAGAGAGGTGTATAGTGAACACAGGTAACAACGCGCGAGCACAAGAAAGGAGGTGCTTATATGTCAGGCACCAAAAAGAGGGCGCCGATTGAATTTCCTGAGTTCGGAGAGAAACAGCAACAGCAAGCTGAAATTCCTCTCTCTAACATTCCGGTACGGCCGGAAGAAGACCTCAAGAATCTTGACCAAAAGGTCAAGCCATTCGAGTGACACCCGCGGCGCCCGGTTCAACTGGGCGGCCGCTATTTTTTATATTTGAAAAATCTGTTATCTTACACACCAAGGTCCTGTATGGTACCCATACAGGACCAGCGCTCGCAGAATTAATAAAAATATCAATGTTATTATTGATCCTGCTCGCTCGCCCCTGTAGTTCAATGGATAGAACTGCGGACTTCTAAGCCGTTAATCGAGGTTCGATCCCTCGCGGGGGCACCAAATGTAGTGCAAAAAGACAGGACTTACCATACAATTTCTCCACCCTGCTATACTACAGACAATGCAAATAAAAACATTTTTCTTTCCACTACTTATACTTACTTTCATGGGACTTGCCTCCCCCACCCAGGCGCAAGAGGTGTCGGTACACCAACATACCACTGCCAAAGCAAAGGTTCTCGATATTCTGAAAACAGAAACTACTACCATCCCTGGCACAGACACACAAACCAGCATGCAAACATTGCAGGTTGAGATTCTCAATGGCACCGAACAAGGCAAGGTCGTGACGGTTGAGAATGACTACCTCAGCTTGGAAAAGGGCGAGGTGTTTTATTTACTTCACACGGTCGACAGGTTTGACGGCCTCGACTACTACACGGTGTCCGATCCATATCGCTTGCCCGTACTTGGATTTTTTGTTGGGTTGTTCGTTTTGTTGGTAGTAATCTTTGGCGGAAAACAAGGTATACGGGGTCTGCTCTCGCTGGTAGTGAGTCTGTTTTTTATCTTCTACCTACTCTTCCCCGGCATCATGCATGGCTACTCTCCTATCTTGGTCAGTGGCGGGGTGTCGTCTTTGATCATTGTACTCGGTTCATACATCACTCATGGAGTAAACAAAACAACCACTGCTGCAGTGATTGGCATGATTGGATCAATCATTGTGACTGGCATTCTTGCTTTCTTGGCGGTGCATTTTGGTCGTTTGACCGGTATGGGTACCGAGGAATCAGTGTACCTTAATTTCAACACCAGTGGCTCCATCGATTTTGTCGGACTCCTTCTTGGTGGCATCCTGATCGGACTCTTGGGTGTACTGTACGATGCAGCCATTGCACAGGCCATCTCGGTCGAAGAGTTACATCGTGTCGGCCCTCACCTACCACGACAATTTATTTTTGCTCGAGCCATTCGTATGGGACGTGAGCATATCGGCGCGTTGGTCAACACGTTGGCTATTGCCTATGTTGGTGTTTCATTACCACTGTTACTTTTCTTCTATACCTCAGCCGAAAATTTAACCCTGACCATCAATCGTGAATTGTTTGCCACCGAGATCGTGCGCACCATGATCGGCAGCATTGGTCTTGTTTTGGCGGTGCCGATCACTACCCTCATTGCCACCCACCTGCTCATCCGACACGTCCCGCGCGGTGACCAAGAAACCATAAAAGAAGAGAAAGAGGCCCTCACCCACGTCGGCCACACGCATTAAGAAATGCTTGCAAAATGGGTAAAAAAGGAGAAAGATAGGAGATGGAAGTCGGCAGCATTGGCGAAATACTACCCTTTACATTTACGTATTAATAGGTAACAAAGGGCAATTAGTCACATTGCCGGCATTATTCGGTTAATTTTCTCGCGTATGACAAAAGTATTGCAAAACACGAGCGCAGTTATTACTCACGCACTCCCGTATTATCTCTTGGTAGGCTTTATCGTATTACTAGGCCTCTTCGGGACCTTTGGTAATCGGGCTGAAGCAGCCACCACCCAATACTACTGGGTAACGACTCCTTCCTACGGCACTAATTATGGTTATGGTCTCAACTTCAACGGCCAATACTTCACGAACACAGATGATCTTATGGCATACTTACGTCAGCTGATCATTTCACTTCAAGCTCAAATACAAAATCGCGTGCAAACTAGACTACAAGTGCACTATTACTATGGCGGTGGTACACAAACCTATCGTGATGGTGATTCAGAGGTTGATGTCACCACCCTGTCCGCAACCGACATCAATTATCATGATGCGACCTTGCGGGGCACGGTTGACTTCAACAATTCTGACTACGCGATTGTCTGGTTTGAGTATGGTAAGACATCAGGTGATCTTGACCAAACAACAACCAAAATACAACTCGATGATACAGACGACGAAGACTTCGAGATAACCATTGATGACCTCAGTAGTGATAAACGTTATTACTATCGAGCTATAGCTGTCGACGATAGTGGTATTCGTACCTACGGTTCCACTCGTTCATTTACCACTGACTACTACAGTAGCTATAGTGACAATGATACGCCAGATGTCGAGACAGATAACGCAACTAGCATAGGGCGCTATACTGCCACGCTACATGGTTCTGTCGATATGAATGATTACCGCAACGGCGTTGTGTTCTTCGTGTACGGAGAAGACCGTGACCAGGTTGATAACATTGCTGACGACTACGACAGCTATAGTGCTATCGATGAAGACGGCGATGACCTACAAAAGTATAAGGTTGATAGTGACCTGGATTACGACTCGTCATATTGGTATACCCCAACCGGACTTGATCGTGACACCACATACTACTTTGCGATTGGTGTTGAGTACGATGATGACGACGGGGATAGTGTCATAAAAATGGGAGATGTAGAACGCTTTACAACAGACAATTAGCCGCCCCGGGCACAAAAAAGGCCGAATGCATATTCGGCCTTTTTTGTGCTTGTATTTGCTATCATACTCTCATAATCCACCAGTTTTATGAAACCAACCACCACCCACCAAGGACTAAGCAGCGAAGAGGCCAACGCAGCTCTCGAGAAATTCGGTAACAATGAGCTGCTTGAGCCCAAACAGCATCGCCTCAAAACGTGGCTCGAGCGTTTTTTTGCCCCCATTCCACTTATGCTGATAGCGGCTGCAATGTTCTCTTTCATCCT
>QKBW01000017.1 GCA_003245875.1 Candidatus Kaiserbacteria bacterium | reverse complement strand
AGAGCAAGTTGACCAAAAGATGCGAAATAAACCATTACGCGACCGCTTGGCAAACCTGCGTGAACAGTACAAAAATGCCACCACTGAAACTGAAAAGAAACGCCTAATGGGTGAAATTAACGATCTGAAAGATCAAATAGCTGAAGCCAATCAAGCGCATGAGGAAAATGTGCTTAAACCATTGCGTGAGCAGGTTGAAAATTTGGAGAAAGAGATTAAAACGAAAGACGCGGAAAAGCGTTGGCGTCGACAAATCGATTATATGAAGGAATTACAAAGGCAATCTCAATTTTTGGCACGTTTTTCTCCTATTACAATGGCCAACCGCGGCAAACAAGCAATTGTAGGTAACACAACACTGGCAGGAGGGTCACTATTAGCTACAGTGGCCGCTGGGGCTCTAGGAATGCCGATCATTACTAGTGCTGGTGTAGCAGGGGCAGTAACGTCTGTTGTTGCACCAAGTATGCGGTACAGTTCTAATCGAGCACGGGGAGCTCTTGTGGATAGATATGGGGAAAATGGGGAAAATGCTAAAGCAAGTAAGGAGAAAGACAAAAAACGAAAAGAAACACTTGATGATCTAGAAGCGGACTACAAAGCTAAAAAAGATTCTAGTGAATCTAAAAAATAAGGTATGGAAATATTACAAGACCCGGAAATTACAGAGCGAAAAAAACTTTTGGACCCAGAATACCGAAAGTTTTTGGAGACTGATTTTTTTGAGCAGACAACCGAAAACTACAGCGCGGGCTATGACCTTCCGACTGAAGTAAAAGAGTATTTCTTTAATGGATTAGTCTTGTACTTTCTGTTTTTCTTAGATCGTTCAGATTGGAAAATATTCCTGAATGCAAATTGTAAACTTCCTATACCGATCGCAGCAGAAATAGTTGAATCCATTCTGAGCCTATTACCGGATGGTTTTGTTCAAGCACAATCAGAAGTGTTTAATTCTCTTTATAACAACGGACAAAAAAATGAAGGGGGTGGTGCTGTCGAGACCAAACAAACTCCACTACGTACAATGCAACAAGACGTCGACAAAGTGCACGGGTATGGGACCTACCGAGAAATATATCCTGACGCGGGAAAAGGTGAGGAAAGCGAGATAGTATATCAAAGCAATCAAGACGACACATTGAAAAAACCGACCCTGGCAGAAACACCAACCTATGACGCTCCGGAAGTTAGCAAAGACCTTACCGAGAAACAAGAACAGCCGCGCTGGGGGAGTGAGGGATAAGACAATGGACGAAAGCGGGCACAGCTGCACTTGTGCCCGCTTTCGTTTGCTATACTACACATATGCGCTTTGAGGTACCTCAGTTCATCGAAATAGAGGACAAGATTTTTGGCCCATTCACCTGGCGGCAATTCGTCTATTTGGCGGGAGGCATTGGTATTGCAGTCGCCCTCTTCCTCACCACCAACTTTATTATCTTTGTACTCATTGGTGTACCAATCGGTGGCCTTGCACTACTATTGGCATTCTATCCAGTCAACAACCGCCCATTTTCTGTTTTTTTGGAATCAATGGTTGGCTTTGCGCGAGGCACCAAGCTCTACCTCTGGCGCAAGAAAAATACTGGTATTTACGGGGGAGAAAGTGAGTCAATGGTAGACCCGCAAGCTTCAACTATCGCCCAGAATACCTACACACCGACCGTAACAAGGACTAACTTGCAGTCACTTTCTCGCCGCCTCGAATTGCACGCCTTAGAACATAAATAAACCATGCCCGTCCAAGCACCAACACAACAATTTGTTCCGATTCGCGACATCAAAGATGGTGTGGTCATTCTTAAAGATGGACAGATGAATATGGTGCTTCTGGTTTCTTCTATCAACTTTGCCCTTAAGTCAACTGATGAACAGGCGGCGATTCTTCGACAATTCCAGTCACTGCTCAACACTCTTGATTTCTCTATTCAAATATACATCCAATCACGACGCTTGGACATTGCTCCTTATCTTGCACTACTGGGAACACGAGAAAAAGAACAATACAACGACCTGATGCGTATCCAGCTGCGTGAATATATACACTTCGTGGAGACATTTGTGAAAGAGGTAGACATCATGAGTAAAAACTTTTTTGTTATCATTCCATACACCCCGATCAATACCAACATTAAACAGAATCTCTCCGGTATACTAGGACACAAAGTAGAAACAGAGTTTGATGAAGCGACTTTTACCGAACACAAAACCCAGCTCGAGCAACGAGTCTCAGTGGTAGAGCAAGGGCTACATCGTATTGGCGTCCGTACTGCGCCATTATCAAATGATGAATTGGTCGAATTGTATTATCATATCTTCAACCCAGGCGAAGATGCCGGTGCGGTTCCTGTGTAAGTATGGCTTTATTTGATTTCTTAAAACAAAATAGTGCTGGCAAAGAGAAAGATCCACATGTATTGGACGTGGATAGCGCGCTAATGACTCTAGAGGACGTAATCGCACCAAACGCTATTCAAGTAACCCCTCGAGAAATAAATGTGAGCGGCACCATGACTAGAGTCTTCTTTGCCATTGCATATCCACGCTACCTCAATGACGGCTGGCTTGAATCGGTCTACAACATGGAGCGTGTCATGGATGTTTCTATCATGATTCATCCGATAGACACAGCCGAGACACTCAAAAAATTCCAGAAGAAAGTTGCTGAGGTACAGAGTCAGATCAATATAAACTATGAGAAGGGGATGGTCCGTGATCCACAACTGGAAGCAGCTTACCGCAACCTGGAGGATCTGCGTGACAAACTTCAACAATCAGAAGAAAAGCTTTTTAATGTAGGTCTTTATTTCGCTATCTATGGTGCAAACGAAGAGGAGTTGAACAAGACCGAAAATGACATTCGAGGTATTCTTGATGCCCGTTTGGTCTATATCAAGCCGGCACTTTTCCAACAAGAACAAGGCTTCCGCAGCATCCTGCCAACCATGAGCGACGAGCTAATGATTCATAGTAAATTCAATTCATCGCCACTCTCGAGCTTCTTCCCATTCACTTCCTTCGACCTTACCTCCGATGAAGGTATCCTCTATGGCATCAACCGTCACAACTCTAGCTTGGTGTTATTCGATCGTTTCAAACTGACCAACTATAATTCCGTTACCTTTGCTACTTCTGGTGCAGGCAAGAGCTATACCACAAAATTAGAGATTCTGCGTTCACTTATGTTTGGTACCGAGGTTATCGTGATCGACCCGGAACGCGAATATGAATACTTGGCAGAAGCCACTGGTGGACGCTTCTTCAACATTTCACTTTCCAGTGAACACCATATCAATCCATTTGATCTGCCACTACCACAAGAAGGGGAGAGTCCTGAAGATGTGTTACGCTCTCATGTCATCGAGCTAATCGGTCTTTTCCGCCTTATGTTACAAGGTCTTTCTCCAGAAGAAGAGACTATTCTTGATCAAGCCTTGCGCGAGACATATGCATTGAAAGACATCACCGGGACTTCAGACTTTAAAGATCTTGAGGCACCACTGCTCTCAGACTTCGAAATGGTTTTGGCCGGTATGGATGGCAGCGCTTCTCTCATTTCACGTCTCCAAAAATACACCACGGGTACCTGGTCTGGCTTCATGAATCGACCGACAAATGTCGACATCAACCAAAAATTCGTGGTGTTCAGCCTCCGTGATATGGAAGACGAACTAAAGACTATTGCCATGTATATCATTACTAACCACATTTGGAGTGCAATTCGTCGCCGACTGCAAAAACGCCTGCTGGTAATTGACGAGGCCTGGTGGATGATGAAAAGTGATGACACCGCCTCCTTCCTCTTTATGTTGGCCAAGCGCGGTCGTAAATATTACCTTGGCCTTTCAACCATTACGCAAGACGTTGATGACTTCTTACGTAGTCCATACGGCGTACCAATGATCACCAACTCAAGTTTGCAGCTATTGATGAAACAGTCACCAACAGCAATTGACAGCATCCAAGCTACTTTCAACCTGACTGATGAAGAAAAAATGTTGCTGCTAGAGTCAAATGTGGGGGAGGGGATCTTCTTCGCTGGTCTTAAACATGTCGCCATTAAGGTTATTGCTTCATACACCGAGGACCAAATCATCACTTCCGACCCTTCACAGTTACTCGCCATAAAGAAAGCACGTGAGGAATTACGTGCAAATACATAAATATGGCCCGCTTTGGTGTAACATCAAAAGTCGCCAAGGCTGCAATAACGCGATCTGGCGAACAAAAGACAGCAGCATCATCTCCTTGGGGGATACAGAACGCTAATATCAAAACGACCACGACTACCAATTCGAATACTCAACAAAAACCACAGCTGGTCACAAATGACACCAAAAATGCCACTGTATATGAGCGGTTTGGTAAAAAGTATCAGGGTAATGCCATTGATGAATCAAGACAAATACGCTCTACCCAAGCAAAGACTGCTAAAACACCTGCACAACTCATAAAAAGCAAGGTCGCCAATCCACTTACAACAGCGAACAGAGACACGTCTCCGACACTTGGTAAAATAGAGGACTTTGGTAAAGCTTTAATGCTCACTATTACCGAAATGAAGGGGGTATTTAACTTATCTCTATTTTTGCTGAATTTGCACATTGTTGTTGTGTTGCTTGGCGCTGTAACATTAGCAGGTTTTGGCATTGAATTGGCGGCCGCTGACTTTTTCTCTTGGATACCAGTTATAGGTGGTGCAGTGGCCAATATCGCCACAAATGTCGTTCCCGGTATGGAAATGGCTGCCATCACACTCTCCGCAGCAGCAATCTTGGGTTGGGGATCCCTTTTGGCAATCTTTATTTACGCTATTACAGTCGGTGGGTGGGAACCTCCTGATAGTATTATTATTGTCGCGGCATTTTGTACTGGTGCCTACGTAATTCCTGGACTACAAATGATCCCGTGGTTTTTGGCATTGATACTTTTTATATTGTTCAACAAAATCAGCCAACACATGAACTCTTAACATCATGTCATGCTATGCTATAGCAATGAAGCCTGCTTTGATTACTTTCGTATTTTTTCTCTTTGTACTGATCCCGCATCTGGCGTCAGCCCAGTTATCTATGCCGGGGAGTGGAGTCGCCATAGAAGTAAGCCCCCTTTATCCAAAGCCGGGAGACACTGTCACGATATCTTTGAATGCCTATACCATTGATACTAATGGGGCCACCATTACTTGGGTATTAAATGGCAACACAACAACATCACTGCAAAATAGAAGGAGTTTTACTTTTGTTGCAGGAAACACTGGGGAAAAAACTGAGATACAGGGTGTTATCAAACTACAAAATGGTCAAATTGTATCGGCCAGTCAATCTGTCGTTGTAAGCGATGTTGACCTAATAATTGATGCATATACATTAGTACCAAGTTTCTACCAAGGCAGACCGCTGCCTTCCAACGGGAGTACGATAAAAGTAACTGCTATTCCTCATACTAGCGAAAACCTATCACCACAAAATTACAACTACACCTGGCGGTTGAATAATAAAGTCATTGAGGGAGGTTCAATCGTTGGCGGGTATGTTGGATATTTCACCATACCTTCTTCCGGTAAACGAGCCACTCTACAAGTTGATGTAAGCAATGTGGACGGCATAACTGTAGCGCAAAAAAGTGTTGTTATACCGTCTTTTACGCCGCAGCTTCTGTTTTATCTAGACAACCCCTTGCGTGGCTTGTCCAGATTGGCACTTCCTACAAACTATACATTGCAAGCATCAGAAGCCACTTTTCGGGCGGAACCGTATTTTATGGATCAGTCCATTCTCTCCAAAAATCCTTTCTTGGAATGGAGTGTTGATGGAAAAACAATTGAAAATCCATCAAATGATCAACAAACAATCACCCTGCAAAACGCTGGTGGGGGGAGTGGGAGTTTCAGTATTCAATTTCATTTACGCAACCTGCAACAATTACTACAGGGGGTGCGGGGTGGGTTTAATATTTCATTCTAATGAAGCATCTGTTTTGGTATCTTTTTATTTTCTTTTGCTTACCACATTTTGCGTGGGCAGCTGACTACGTACCGCTGATTGGTATACCGGGCTTGGAAGATCCGGCAAATATGACTTTGGCAACATACATCAATGCCTTGTACACCCTAGCCATCACCATTGCTGCTTTTTTGGCCGTGGTAAAACTCATATTTGCCGGTGTAAAATACATCGTGAGTGATGTACCCCCAAGTAAAGTTGCGGCTAAAAATGACATAAAAAATTCTATTTTGGGCCTTTTGATCGTGATCGGTGCAGTACTTATTCTTACCACCATTAACCCCGACCTCGTTGATCTGAATGCTCTCGGCAAAATAGAGCCGACCATTACAGAAATTCAATCAGTAGAGGTAATTACAACCGGTTCAGACACAACCACATCGGGGGGTGGTACAGTACGTTCAACAGAGTGGAAGGCATGTGTAGAAGCGGGTCATAAACCTCTGGTTTATAGTGGTAGAAACCAAATATTTGTTTGTTGCATAGACGCCACAACTGACCCACGTTGTGTAGATCTTTTTTCTACTGAGGAGGCAGGGGTAACCACGATTACAAATGTGTACAAAGACAAATCTGAAGCTGAAGCGGCCAAAGAAGCATGTATTGGTACAGGATCACTTGAACAAACAGGGTCCAGTCGCAGTCCTCGCTATACCGTAACTTGTACTCAATGACCTAACGGGTGCGTTATAATGAGAAATAAATGAAAAAAATATTATTCATTGGCATAGCTGTACTGATCCTGTTACTTGCACTTGCAATTTGGGGGTATTTATTCTTATTTGGCACACCAAAGACATCTAATGATGTCTTTGCAAATCTTGGATTTTCAGTAACCACGACTCCTACTACTGTTACCGATACGCTGAACATAGCAACTACTACCGAAACAACACAGGTCGACACTACAGGTGTTGCACTCAAACAATTAACCGTCAGACCGATTGCTGGTTTTACCACCTACCAACAGAGCGGTAGTACGACAGTGCGTTATATGGAGCGCGGTACGGGTTATATTTTTGATATTGATCTCGCAACCGGAGCAGAAACCCGAGTAAGCAACACCACCAACAACCGCATAGTCTTTGCCACTTTTAGTACCGACGGAAATTATGTAGCCTTTCAGTCAGAAAATGGGTACGTACGCGATACATATATAGCTCATCTTGAGTTTAACCAGGGTGGGGATGGTCTTGAGGTCAATTCGTTACCGCCACAAGCTGACAATATGGCTTTTGTTGGCACCTCAACGCTGTTCTACACGCTCACTGATCAAAATACTATCGGATACCTTTATGACTACACCACCAATAGTCAAAAGGAGGTATTTACTGTTCCATTTTTGTCCGTACGAGCTGAAGTAGTGAATGGCACATACTACATTTCCAATCGTCATGCGCCAGAGCTTTTAGGAACCATTTATGAAACAGATGGTGTAAATTTTACCTCTTTGCTACCGCAAACATTTGGGTTCGAGGGGGGCATGACACCATACTGGCTTTTGTACAGCAACACTAATAATAATAAGTATCAGAGTTATGCGGTATTACAATCAAACAAAAATACCTACACACTGGCTGTTCCATATATCCCCAGCAAATGTGCCGTGAGTCGAACAACCTTTTACCGCATGTGGTGTGGAGCACCGATTAGCCAAATCAGCGAAACTTACCTTAAAGAGTGGTATCAAGGCACTACCCGTAGCCAAGATGGTCTCTGGCAAGTTGATATCAGTAATGAATCTGCAGGTTTTTTGGCTGACCCACAAAGTCTAGTTGGTCGAGAACTTGACGTAACAGCACTACAAACAAATTACACCGAGGACGGATTATTCTTTATCAACAAAAATGATGACACCCTTTGGTACTATGACCTCTTGGCTTCTTAGGATAAGCATATTTTTGTTACTGCTCACACCAGCTGTGACCTGGGCTGAAGGGTACGTGAAGCTCGTTGGCTTACCGGGTATCCCCGCAGCGACAGACATTTCATTGGGAGAATATATCAACGCGTTGTACAAGCTTTCAATCGGCATTGCCGCAGTTGCCGCCGTCTTACGTATCGTATTAGCTGGCGGTAAGTATATATTTAGTGACCTCTTTACTAAGAAAGAAGATGCAAAAAATGATATACGAAACATTGTCATTGGTCTTTTGGTTGTATTAGGGGCAGTCTTGTTACTTAATACAATCAATCCGAATCTCAGTGAAATGAATGTGTTAGGAAATTTAAAACCATCAATCACTGAGTTGCATGAAGTGCGGGTTGATACAGCCTGTGACCCAGATACCGACGCCGTGTGTTGCAGCACACAGGGCGGTACTTTTTCACTAATGAGTTCCAGTACTCGCTGTAGATTTAATGTTACTAAACCAATTGTTGACACTGGTGGTTTAACCGGAAACGATACCTATGACCAAGCAGTATGTGAAGCCACGGGAAATGGCGAGTGGGACAACGAGGCAAAGGTTTGTCGACCAAAAAATACAGAGTTTAGGGACATACCAGAATATTGGTATTTCAACGATGAGGAATATTTGACCAATCCTATTTATAGAGAGGGTATGGACAGAATATGTGAAATGAATATTGCATCAGGTTGGTACTATGATAGTGATACTAAAAAATGTAGGAGGGATGGTGTAAACAACTAACTATTTTCTCGATGTTTCTTTACGTACTGCTCTTGAGCGATGGCGAAGATGTTGCTGACCACAAAATAGAGAGCGATTGAGGCATTAAAACTATACGCGGCAAAGAAAATAATGACCGGGAGCATGTAGCGCATTTGCAGATGCATACTGTGTTGGAGATCGGTTTTGAAGTCAGGTTTAGCGTCCTTATCACGTGGGGGGAGGGGAGGCATAGCAAACCGGGCTTGAAAATATTGACTCACACCAGCTAACAGCGCGAGTGGCAGACTCTTGGCCGCAATATCAACCACACCGAGAAAGAGCATACTAACGACACTCGGTACGGTTACAAACGAATACAGAATGGCAGTATTGATCTCGGGTAAAGGTACGCCACCGCCACGAGCAACTGAATAATACAAGGCAATGACGATCGGTATCTGGAGAAACACCAAAAAGATACTGGCAAACGGATTAAGGCCGGCATCCTTGTATGCTGCCATTATCTCGCGTGCCTGCGCCTCTTTGTCGTCCTTATACGTTTCCTTTAAAGCTTTCAGCTTGGGATCAAGCTCTCGCATGACTACCTGAGTTTTGGCCGCCTTCACAGAAAGGGGGAGCAGTAAAAACTTCACCAAAATAACGGTAACAATGATCGCAACACCAACATCCCCGCCGGGGATAACATCAATCAGATACACGAGGAGGTTATAGATGGGGTTGAAGAAAAAAAGGTGCCAAATAGTACTTATCATAATAGAATCATCAAGAGTAACGGGGCCATTGTCCTATTTTTTAGGGAGTTGCGCAAGTAAATCAGCCAATTCGGCACGCACGGTATGGTACGGAACCTTGGCAGCCGCTGGCTTTACTATGCAAATACACACCAGCGGCGACGTTTGGGACAAAAGCTGCTGACGTAGTATGTCGTAAAGCCGGCGGCGTAACCGGTTGCGATTGACCGCATGCTTATAGACCTTCTTACCAACTACCACAGACCCATGAAAGGTGGGGGAGACGTCTATTATTAGCTGCATGTATGTGCCATGTATACGGCGTCCACGCTTAAAATGCTCGTTAAAAGCTGCTGTAGTTAACCGATGACGTTTGGCAAGCATAGGATCATAGTAACAAGACCGGACGGTTGTCCGGTCTTGTTACGCACTATTAGACGCTCTTTTTGACAGTCAGTTGGGCTCGGCCTTTGCGACGACGGGCACGCAGTACCGCACGGCCGGCTTTAGTGGCCGAACGCACCAAAAAGCCGTGAGTAGTGGCGCGCTTACGCTTGCTAGGCTGATACGTTCGTTTTGACATAAATTAACTATATGTTTAGGTGTTCGCTACTATACACGAGAATACGGTTTTTTCAAGTAGGTAAGGTACGACACTCTCTCTATAACCAGCAAGTGATGTAAAGCAGGGGACTGATTTTATTGGAAACAACTCACAATAAACACATCAACTATACACAGGTTGTACACAGTTGACAGTAGGATGGGCCGAAACATCAATCTGTGGTCTGATGTCTTAAAAAAGTTTACACCAAAAGCATAGCTAGTATAATGCAGTGACGTCATAAAAAGTTATGCACACTCCTTTACCATCATCATCCAATAACATTCTCCGTACTGAGAACATTGACGTTAAAAAACTCTGGGATGATGCGTTGGTAACCATAGAACTTTCTATCACACCAGCCAATTTCAAGACGTGGTTTAAGGATACTCATATCATTTCCATTGAGGATGGCACGGTTACTTTGGGGGTACCGAGTGTTTTTGTTCGTGACTGGCTCCACGACAAATTTCAGTCAATGATCTTAAAGGTGCTCAGAGAATTAACCCCTCACGTGCGCAGTATTGAGTATGCAGTTGTACAACGTAGTGACCGTAGACATGAGACAAAACAACAAACCGTCAATGCCGCTCTTCCACTAGAGGAGTACTACATCAATAAAAGTGACAACCTGAACCCAAAATATATTTTTGAAACATTTGTGGTGGGGCCGTTTAACGCTCTCGCACATGCTGCCGCTAAGACGGTGACAGAAAAACCTGGTATTGCTTATAATCCGCTGTTTATTTACGGCAAGACTGGTCATGGTAAGACCCACCTCATTCAAGCGGTAGGAAATCAAATTAAGCGCACCGGCAAAAAGGTCTTTTATGTGACCAGTGAGAGATTTACTGTTGATTACTTTAATTCACTCCAGAGCGGAACCGCCAACACCTTTAAAGATAAGTACCGTCAGTATGACGTTCTTATAATGGACGACGTCCAGTTTTTGGCAAATAAAGAGAAGACGCAGGAGGAACTCTTCCATTTATTCAACGCAATGCATGATAACAACAAGCAGATCGTGTTTTCGAGTGATATTCACCCCGCACTGCTCTCTGGTCTCGAGGAACGTCTTCAGTCGCGCTTCTCTCAAGGTATGATCGTCGACATTCCAGCTCCTGATTTAGAATCTCGTGAGGCAATTTTGCGGGCTAAAGCAGCACAAAACTCTATTACTCTCTCTGAAGAAGTAGTAGAACATCTGGCTGTAACTATTGAGGGGAACATCCGTGAATTGGAGGGGGCTCTGAACACCATCATGTGTCAATCCCAGCTTATGGGGCGTACACTCAACCTTGATGAGGTACGTATTATCATAAAAAACAGCACCCGGCCAAGAAAAACACTGGCAGTGTCTGATGTTGTTGATAAAGTAGCACGATATTTCGATATTGATCCTCAATCAATATATGAAAAAACGCGCCGAAAAGAGGTGGTGAAGCCACGACAACTTATTATGTATATACTACGTGAAGATTTTCAGGTCTCATACCCCGCTATAGGACAAAAACTTGGAGGCAGGGATCACACTACTGTCATTCACTCCTGTGAAAAGGTAAAAAATGACCTAAAAAGTAACAGTGAATTGGAAGAGGAAATCAGTCAAATACGTATGTTGTTAAAATAAAAGAATGACACCACTGTCATTCTTTTATTTTAATTGATGTGTAGATAACCAGTGGATAAACAATGAAATAAACTTGTATAAATACTGATAAAGATTGTTTTAGCGGGTAATAATATACCACCAAAACATCGTGAGACAATCTGTTATTTGGTTATCAATATTTATACACAAGGTAATCAACGTTATACACCACTTTTTAAAGGGTTATCAAAAAATTACTCCTGTATAAACCTTTATAATAGGCCACAAAAAAGACTTTTACACACTTCCACAGGGCTAATAATAAAGCGTATAATAGATCTATTGAAATAAAATAACTAACCATTATGCACACCACTATTAATACAGAAGCTCTACGAAGAGCACTGGAGCTAGTTGGCAAGGTAAGCACAAAACATGTCACACTGCCCGTTCTTCAGTGTGTGCTACTCGAAGTTACAAAAGATAAAGTGATTGCCAAAGCCACCAATCTGGAAATAGGCATTGAAGTTTCTATCGATACCCGAAGTGAGGACGAGGGAATGGTTGCTGTTTCCGCACAGACATTGATGCAGACTATATCCCTACATACCGAAAAGGATGTTGTATTGCGAACTGAGGATGATGTCTTGGTGGTAGAGGGTGGTGCCTCAACAACCGAGATAAAAACTATTGCGTACGATGAGTTTCCAACCATTCCTCATATACAAGGAACAGGACAATCCATACACAATCAGACATTTACCAACGGACTGCGGTCGGTGGTGTTTGCTGCGTCACAATCCTCAATTAAGCCAGAACTCGGGAGTGTATTAATTACACAAAAGAAAGAACAAACACTCACTTTTGTAGCCACTGACTCGTTTCGTTTAATGGAAAAAACGGTGCCACAAAATAATTTTATTCTAGAAGAATCAATTCTTGTTCCGTATAAAAATGTCTTAGAGATAATTAGAGTGCTCGATATTGATCAATCTGACGTTCATTTGTTTGTAACAGAAAACCAACTTGTACTGTCGTTTGCAGATGGGGTGTATCTAACCTCACGGCTCACTGCTGGTTCATTCCCTGATTATATTCAGATCATACCAAAGGAGTACAGTACACATGTAACGGTCTTGAAACAGGATCTTTTACACACACTTAAAAAAACAAATATTTTTCTTAATAAATTTTTTCAAGTGGGATTGGTTGTGACAGGGAAGACATTAACAGTGACCGCAAACAGCGGTGAGGTTGGTACTACTACTGAATCAATCAGTGCCTCTATGGAGGGAGAAGAACTTACACTCAGCTTTAATCAGCGGTATTTAAGTGAACCACTGCAGTATTTTAGTGATGAAAGTCTAACACTTCATTTTGCTGGGGTAGGGAGACCTCTGGTTATGCAGCCGACTCACGACAATAGTGTCCGGTATCTTGTGATGCCAATGAATAAATAATATGGCGCGAGGGGAAGGAGTAAAGAAAGTAGGCGACCTGTTTGAAAAATACGCTCGTACGCTACGAGCACCACAAGGGAGTGTCGTGAAAGTTTTTTGTGAAGTGGTAGAGGATGTGCTTGGTTTATCGTTGGTCTCAGATCAGGTCAAATACTCACCACATGATCGAGTTTTACATCTTAAGACACATGGTTCTCTTAAAAGTGAACTTCTCATTCATAAAACAGAACTTTTGGCGCATACAAAAGGGCGCCTGGGTGAGCAGAGCGCCCCTGTTGATATGGTATAACTGCGTTAGTTGTTAGTCGAAGAGGCTTGGTTGCTTGCGTTAATTATTGCCCCGTAAGTAGCTGTTTTCCAACGTTGTACACCATATTCCCAGTTTTCGTATTGTGGGTCATCAGCCGGATTGGTTGGATACGAACCACGTGGATCACTACGATTAACATAGTAGAGGATTGAGTGCATACCACTGGTGAGAGTGCTTAAGTCAATATTGTTTACATCACCACCACTCTGTAATAGCTGGTTGGCAAAGAAGGTGGCATCGAAGGCTTGACCACGTAAGACTGGCTTTATATTTTGATCTGTCGCTGGTGGCTCAGGGAAATCCTCATCTTGTACTTCAGCCAAAGCGACATCCATAATGGCACGCCACATTGGGGTAGCGATCAATCCAGACAGTCCGCCACCCATTGGGGTGTTGTCATTATTACCAGCCCATACACCCACTACTATATTTGGTGCGTACCCCATCAGCCATGCATCACGCAAGTTGTTGGTACTACCAGACTTGAAGGCCACGTCTCTGTCACCAAAATCTACCAAAGAGTAGTTGTGCCACAGCGGTTCCCGGGCCACCTTATCGGAGAGAATGTCACTGATGGTCAATGCAATATCTCTGTCCATGACACGCTTGGTTTCCACTGGGTTTTCCCAAACTACATTACCTTGATTATCTTCAATACGAAGGATCGTACGTTGTGTGGCCTTTATTCCTTCATCAGCAAAGACACTATAGGCACCAACATGTTCAATAAGTTTTACTTCACCACCTCCAAGGACTAAAGAGAGACCAAGGCGGTCTGGATCATTAAGTGTTGTGATACCCATGTCGGTAGCAAGTTTGATGGCGTGTTGCAGGCTGGTTAAATACAACACCTTTACTGCTGGGATATTTAATGATTGTGGTAGGGCATTGCGGAGGGTTATTGGACCTTTGTACTCACCATTGTAGTTTTGTGGTGAATAACATGGTGCGGTGTTGCTAAAATCGTTTGGTGAACATGCAGTACTGAACTGTGTTTGTACGTCGTACACTACAGTGTCTGGCGTATACCCGTCTTGGAAGGCAGAAGCATAAACGATCGGCTTGATGGAAGACCCTGGTTGACGCGGTGAGAGGGCCACATTGTAGTTACCATCAATTGTGGTGTCAAAGTAATCTCGTGATCCGACCATGGCGAGAATATCTCCTTGCTGTGGATCTTCAACCACTGCTGCTGCATTACTGGCATTATATTTTTCTTCATTGATAGCAACTTTTTCTGCTACGATCTCCTCAGCTTTTTGCTGCAATGACCAATCAAGAGTTGTGATAACACGGAATCCCTTTTCCGCTAAGGCTTCCTCACCATACCTCTCGGCTAATTGTTCTCGCACATACATCACAAAGTGTGGGGCACGGATTCCAGATACCACCTGTGGTTGGAAATCAACCTCTTCAGCAACAGCTTGGTCGTATTCTTCTTGGGTAATAAAATTGTTTACCAACATACGTTTTAGCACTAATTTTTGTCTCGTATCAAGTGCGTCTTTATGGTTACCATATGGAG
>QKBW01000070.1 GCA_003245875.1 Candidatus Kaiserbacteria bacterium | reverse complement strand
TTTCTGGATCAACATCTGCGCTACCTTGTGCCCTGTTTCAAAAGTGTATGGTTCGTCACTCGTGTTTACCAATCCCACCAGAACTTCCCCGCGGTACCCCGCATCCACAACCCCACCCAGAGTCTTCAAACCACTCTTCTGAGAAAGCCCGCTCTTGTCCCATATCAACCCAACATATCCATCTGGTATATGCATAGCTAAACCGGTTCGTGCTTGCACACGCGCGCCTGGTGCAAGGGTCACACTTTCAACCGCACACAGATCCATCCCCGCATCGGTATCGTGCGCATAACTCGGTACCACGGCCAGTTCATGTACCTTCTTTATTTTTAGTTCCATATCACACTAATGTCTTAACTGCTTTATAAACATCCTCATGGATCGCTTCGCGTGAGCGTATCTCTTCTCCCTCAACACAATTGATTGCTTGCCAATTATTCTTATGCGCAACGATATCACGTGCACGTTCTTCGGTGCGAGCCTGGTGTTCGAGGCTCCGTTCCGCCACGTCTGTTTTCACTTCGGCTCCATGTTTGTGTTCCGCCACCGCTCGTTCCTTCAGCAAACGACGTATCTGATGCGGCACCTCCAAATACAAAATTAAGTCCGGACGAGGTAGTCCAAACACACTATGCTCCATATGGTCAAGCCAACTCAAAAAAGATTCGAGCTGCTCCGGGTCATCGATCTTGGCACCTTGATGCATCATATTGGCGCTCACATAACGATCCAACACGACAACCTTCCCCTCTTTGAGCCATTGCTCAATACGCGGCCTGCTCTCAAAGCGATCTGCCGCAAAAATGACTGAGGTGATACGCGGATCGAGCGCCAAAAAGTCACCCCGTTTACCATCGAGACATTCACGCAGTAATTTTCCGAAAGTGTTTTGTGTGTACTGCGGGAAATCTAGAGTTTCCACCATCTTTCCCCCGGCCCGCAAACGTTGCACCAAAAGCGACACCTGTGTCGCTTTCCCGGAACCATCACCGCCATCTATCACAATAAGTTTGCCTTTCATGCGACTATCATATCACCCTGGTCTCTACCCGGTACCCATTGCCTAAATAGCGGGACATGGTGCGGCGGGCGTCAAGGACGCCCGCCGCTAACCAATAGGGTACAATAAAGTGCATTACCCCATTAACCAACAACTGTCATGGCCAGCATTGATTCTCTTTCTCATATTAGAAAACCACTCTCTGGCGGTGGGCAGGTCGTCGTCCTTAACACTGGAGCCATCATTAATCCCGAGAGCGAGGCAATGCTGCAAGCCCTTCATTCTCGATCGACCGAGGGCATCGACGGCCATTTAAAAATATTGGCAGAGAAAGGCTCTGAGAAATTCATGGCCAGTTACTATGTTGGATATGGCCACAAATCCATCGGTGACTGTGGTAGTGCCACACTCTTTATTGAAGGAGTTTCTATGCTAGCTGCGAAGGCTGTCCAGGACTGGAAGCTATATTCCGGCCAAGAATCATCGACCCGTTATATCGATTTTGCACACCAAGCGTTCCTTAATCCAAAAGGTACCGAGAGCGGCACTGCTATTCAAGAGAAGTGGCGCACGTTTTACCTCAAAGCAGTCGAGGAAATGAAAGAAGTGCTCAAGGAACGATTTCCTCGCGCCGAAAAAGAAAAAGAAGCAGTATATGAAAAAGCTATTGCTGCACGGGCATTCGATACCATCCGCGGTTTTCTTCCGGCCGGTGCCACCACTAATCTTGCGTGGCATGGCAACCTCAGACAATTTGCTGACAAAACCGCACTCTTGCGCCATCACCCCCTAGCCGAGGTGCGTGAACTGGCCGAGACTATCGAAGCAGCATTGCTAGAGGCGTTCCCCAGTTCTTTTACCAACCAACGCTACGAGGCAACAGAAGCGTATGCGAAAGCCGTCATGCAGCAGTACTACTACCACGATCCAAAAGCCCCGACCTGTGCACTTGTGCATGACGGGGTTGATCATACCTTGCTGGCTTCTATGCACGACCTGCTCGCCTCCCGCCCACCAAAAACCGAACTACCAAAGTGGGTGGCAACAGCTGGTGATGTGACCTTTAGCTACCAGCTTGATTTTGGTTCATTCCGCGATATTCAGCGCCACCGCGCCATAACCCAGCGTATGCCACTTTTGACCACCAAACTCGGCTTTAATGAATGGTATCTCAATGAACTTTCAGAGAGCCTACGCACCGAAGCAGAAGCTTTGCTCAAGGAGCAAGAAACAGCTATCGCCACGCTTAGTCTTTCAAAAGAAGAAGCGCAATACTATACCGCTATGGGATACAACACGAGCAACTACTTTAGTGGTGACCTGCCGGCTATCGTGTACATGGTGGAGCTACGCGCCACGAGGTTTGTCCATCCAACACTCCGCGCGCAAGCAGCTCATATGGCGCACCTCCTAGAAGAGACATTCAAAGATGAAGGGCTCGTTATACATCTCGACCCAGAAATGGACCGCTTTGATGTGAAGCGCGGGGAGCATGATATTGTGAAAGCTGAATAAAGCAAAGGGCCGCCCTTCGGGCGACCCTTTTCTTTACATTAAGCCTTCTTCGTACTCATTTTTTGGCAGCTTTTTTGGTGGCTTTCTTGCGTGCCAACGGGCCGGTCTTTGGCGGGACGTATCCAACGAAGTTATTTTGGTTGTACCGACCAGTATCCTCGTAGTGTCGTTTGGTGTGTGAAGACAGGGTGGTAAATGAAAGTTGTGCTATCTCCATGCCCGGTCGTAACACAATTGGTACGTTGTTGAGATTGCAAAGCTCTAACGCAATATTAAGAATATGGCCAGGATTTACGATACTGGCACTGTTGTGCACGATCAATCCGATACGGGCCAGCGACGATTTGCCATTCACCTCTATCAGGTAATGATCAGAGCCGAATCGTTCTTTGGAATAGCCGAGAATTGAAACGCCCGGGTGCAGGACGAACTCGCCCCCATCCTCAATTTCAATGGTCTGTGTGTTTGGAAACACTCCCTTTACCGGGTCGATCGCCTTGGTCGAATGCGGCTCGTTGATGATAAAAGTGTTGCCCAACCGAATATCGTAGGTGGCTGGTTGCAAACGCTTTGGATCAAATGGTTCCAGGGTTATATTCCCCTTTTTTATCTCACTATGAATATCGACATCAGATAGAAACATGGTGGTTAGAATGAAAGTGGCACTGGTAATGTGGTGAGAGTAGTATACGTTATTTTGTGTACAAATGGGTAGTGTTCTACCGCACCAAGCAACATGCGCGATACATTGGTACCCTGTTGGTATGCAAGAATGGTTTCTTTACCAAGCTCAATGCGATGCTGTATTTCCATACCCATACCGGAAGAAGGACGGTCGCAGATAGCGAGCATAAGGTCGGCACTACCGGCACGCTCGATATCGTGAGCATACACATCGGCAGCACTAACCGAATTATCTAAACCTACAAACTCTAGAAAGTCATACTGTTCCCGTAAACGTACTTTTAATGCTTCCATCTCATCCAAGAATGTCTGTGGCGCATCAATAAGTGAGCAGCCAAGGTATAAACTTTGCATAGATACCAGTATACCAAATATGCAAAAGGGCCCCGTAGGGCCCAAGAGCATGAATGTGTCAGCGTGACATATGTATATACTGCATACAACGCGCAGCACGACGGATGAGTCTCGCAACCTCGCTGTGACCATCCGGCAGAGCCGGGCTAGCCAGATGCCCCATATGCTGCACTTCTTTGGCAGGAAGACGCGACACGCGAGCGTGGTAGAAGTGTCGCCGTACACCGTCGATCACTGCATCATGGCCAGTGAAATGAAAAGGGGTAAGACCTTCGATTTCCACTTTCTTGGCCAGATGTTGCGCCGGATTCGTTGTCTCCGCCACAACCATAGCTGCCATATTGTTGGCCTGGTCGAGCAAAAACACAACAGACTTTTTATCAGGTTCAGACATCCCATGCCCCTCATTTGAACTTTTGTGCATAGTGCACACCATGCATAGATATAACACACTTTTATAAAAAAGCAAAACCGCAGGCCTT
>QKBW01000040.1 GCA_003245875.1 Candidatus Kaiserbacteria bacterium | reverse complement strand
CTGCTCGTTCAAAAGGTTCTGATGCAGCCATTAAGTCAAGCCTTACGAACATGCGTGCTCAAGCTGAATTGTTTTACGACAACAATAATAGCTACACTGGTGTGTGTAGTGACACGACAATTGCCGCAGCTTTAGCAAATGTCGATTCAACAAACGGCACAGGTACATATCGTTGTAACACGAACGGTACCGCATACCTATTCGCCTCACAGCTAGTTACTTCTACTGGTGACTACTATTGTGTTGATAGTACCGGTGCTGCAAGAACAAAAACTGGCATCATTCCAGGAACAACCACGTACGTTTGTCCGCAGTAGGTACTACGTGTGGAAACAAAAAACACCCTGTAGGGTGTTTTTTGTTTCCACACCAACAAGACCATGTCGCTCTATTTACTTGTATACTATAGCTATCCACACGTGGTGGAGTTATGAGCGGTCTCGAACTCTTGTATGTGTTCGACAATACACTCGATTACTATCAATCAAACAATCACTATGTATAAAGCAGTAATGAAACGCGGTTTCACCTTGATCGAGCTCCTGGTCGTGATCGCTATTATCGGTATCTTGGCTTCGGTGGTGTTGGCGTCACTCAATACCGCACGAAGCAAGGGGGCAGATGCGGCTATCAAATCGAGCATCAACAACATGCGTGCTGAAGCTGCACTCTATTACGACAACAACAGCAACAGTTATAATGGCTTGTGTGAGAACGATGGCAACATTACCGATGCTTTGGCTGCAGTTGATAATGCCGGTTCTGGTACCGTACATTGCTTTGACGGCGATGATGTAGCTGATACTTGGGCCATGGAAGCACAATTGGTCGCTTCCACCTCACAGTACTACTGTGTAGACAGTACCGGTGCTTCAGAGACAACACTTGGTTCAACGATCAGTGCCACTGATACCGAATGTAACTAACTCACCTATTTCACCAACAAAAACTCCCGCCGGGGAGTTTTTGTTTGTTATACTACAGATATGATGTCATTCTCCTTGCTCCCGCTCTGGTACCAGCTTTTTGTGGTTGGTACACTTGGTGCGGTACTGGCTAGCTTTGTTAATGTGTTGGCGTATCGCATGCATACCAGTACATCAATATCTGGCCGCTCTCGTTGCTTTTCGTGTGGCCACACGCTTTCTTGGTATGAACTGGTTCCGGTATTTTCTTATCTAGCACTTTCCGGACGTTGTCGTGTCTGTCACGCGCATATTGCTTGGCGAGATGTGGTGGTGGAAATAACCATGGCCGCCTTAACCATTGCTGTTTACTTATCCAGCACGTCATTGGTGGAATTTTTACTTGGTACTTTTTTGGTTTTTGTCTTGTTGTTGGTCGTACTATATGATACGGCTCACATGATCATTCCCGATGAAAGCGTGCTAGTGGCACTGGGAGTGGCAATAGGATTATTGACATATCGTTGGTATGAAGGAGTCTCTGTTCCGGAGCTTCTTTCTTATGCTGTAGTGAGTCTTATGATCTTGGCCGGTACGTATGCATTTTTGTGGATCATCTCTCGTGGCCGATGGATTGGTTTGGGGGATGCGAAGCTCGCAGCGCCGCTTGCTCTGGTCATGACCCCCTTTCAGGCATTTTCTACCGTTGTGTTGTCCTTTTGGGTAGGGGCAGTAATTGCTTGTTTGCTGTTGTTTATACAATTTTTGTCGCGACGGTTTTCGCCGCGAGTTTATGCCCGTACGACGGTAGCAAATACACATAAATACCTTACAATGAAGAGTGAGATTCCGTTCGCCCCGTTCTTGGTTTTAGCCTTTCTGCTCGTGTATTTCGGTGGAGTGAACGTGCTCTCACTGTTTTCTTATGCGCTGTGGTAGAAAAAAGATCCGACGTCACCAACGCGGTTTTACGCTGCTTGAGGTTCTGGTCACGGTAGCCATTATTGGTATCGTTACGGCGTTGATTATGGTCAAATATGGTGCATTTAACAGTGTGGTTTTATTGAAGAACCAATCATTTAAAGTGGCACTCGATACTCGTGAAGCGCAAGTTTTGGCAACCAGTGTACGAGGTGCTGGCGGAGATTTTCGCAATAATTACGGCGTCTACTTTAGTACGAACACGCCTCAGTGGTATTACTTGTTTCAAGACAAGAGCGGCGGAGTTACCTCATCGTATGATGCGGGTGAAGAAATTTCTACGCAGTACCTGGATAGTCGTTTCCAGATCAAAGAAATATGTGTGAATACTGTAAGTACAGATGCTTGTCCGAGCGGAAGTATCGTGACAAGTATAAGTATTGCCTTTGCACGACCTGATTTCGACGCAATTGTCAGTACAAATTTGGTGCGTAAACAAAGTGCGCGCTTAACGGTGTCGAGTGTTAGTGACGCAAGTTCTGTTCGGTATGTTTTTGTATCGCCGACCGGGCAAATAACAGTTCAGTGATATGCACACAACACATACACAATCAGGTTTTTCACTCATTGAGCTGTTGGTGGCGCTTACGATTTTTTCGGTGGTGGTAACAATGGCTACCGGTACACTCCTGGTGCTGATCAACGCAAACTTGAAAGCACAAAATGTACAGGCGGTGATCAACAATGTAACTTTTGCACTTGATAGCATGACCCGTGAATTACGTACGGGATACAACTATGATTGTGACACAACACGACATACCAGTGTTGATTCCGATTCCGCAACGCAAGATTGTACTAATGGGGTATATATTTCTTTGATGGAATCAGGTGGCAGTCTCACCAGTGGTAAGTCAAGTAACCGCATTGCCTATGCGTATGATGCGGGTTCCCAGACCATTATCCGACGTTTGGCAAATGATACATGGTTGCCGCTGACGTCTCCAAATGTCCAGATAACTAATTTTAAGATCACTGTTACCGGTAGTAGTCCTGCTGACTCGGTGCAGCCAACAGTGACGGTCTTTATTGAAGGGAAGGCGGGTGGTTTGGGAGATAGTACCGATAGTACATTTTCTATGCAAACCACCGTAACACAACGTCTTTTGGACCTATAGCTTATGTATACGCACACATCACAATCCGGATATTCACTCGTTGAGGTATTGATAGCCATCACCATTTTTTTGATGGCTACGGTAGGTCCAATGACCATCGCAGCTCGTGCACAACAGTCTGCACAATATGCGCGCGAACAAAATACTGCCTTTCTTCTAGCTCAGGAGGGTATTGAAGCAGTGATCGACATTCGTAACGAAGCAGGTATTGCGCACATTAAGAGTGGTACGGGTAGCCCTGCTTCTTCTGCTTGGTTAACTGATGCTCGAGTCAGTCGTTGTGAGACTGTTGATGGGTGCGGTTTGTACTTCAACAATAATGTCGTGGTGGCTCGTGGACAAGTGTGTAGTGATGGTTGTCCGATTTATTTTAAAACCGGTACACAACGAGCGCAGTACACCCACGATAGTACCAACGCTACTTTGACTGCGTACTCGCGTGTTGTGCATGTAACACCGCTTACCAATGTCGTTAAGGTGACCTCACAAGTTACGTGGCAACCACCAACGAGTACTGCCGCCAAAACCATTACGCTCGTGACATATTTGTCCGATATTTATAATACAAATTAAATCACCATGACCACACAACATGAACAATCAGGTTTTGCATTGTTGCTTACCATCGTGGTGGTGAGTGTTGTGTTGGCGATAGGGTTGTCTCTTTTGGATATTACCGTTAAGCAATTGAGTCTTTCATCCACGGCGCGTGATTCAGAAGTTGCCTTTCATGCTGCAAATGCCGGTATAGAGTGTGCGTTGGCGGCACGGCAATCCGTTGATGTCTTGGCCGGTATACCGACCAACCTCACTTTTAATTGCGTTGAAAAAACCGCACAAGGCAACGATTCACAATCTGGGGTGCTCCATCACTATGTGCCGGCTCCGTTTACTTGGAATAATGGCGTACAAGATCTCTGTACTGCGGTAGATGTGTATATCATTGACGCTAAGGCAGGCGCACAAACGTATGATTTTAGTAGCGATGGTCTTGCGCAAAAGACTTGTCCGACAGGGGATGTGTGTACGGTGGTATTTTCACGAGGATACAATCGTGCCTGTAATAATCTGACTGGTTTGCGTACTGTACAACGAGAGCTTACAATTGAGCTCTAAGCTTATGGTAAAGGAGCAAGATAACGGGCGAATACGAGAACTTCGCAAGCTCATTGCGTATCATCGTGAGCGCTATCATCACGATGATGCACCGGAGATATCTGACGAGGCGTACGATTCATTAATGCGTGAACTTGCTGTACTTGAAGGAAGTACCGATGAGACCGTCGGTTCGGAGGCGACTGTGGTGGGCGGTTCGGTGGCTGAAGCCTTTTCTAAGGTAAAACATCGGGTATCGCAGTGGTCGTTTAGTAATATTTTCAACCACGACGAGTTGCAGGAATGGGTGACACGCGTACAGCGGTTGCGGGCAGAAGCGGATCTGGTGGATATACCGCTAGAGTTCGTAGCAGAGCACAAAATTGACGGTTTAAAGATCGTGTTGGAATACCAAGAGGGTCGTTTGGTTCGTGCGGCGACACGTGGTGATGGAGTGACTGGTGAGGATGTCACGCATACCGCGTGTACCATACGGACACTGCCGCAACAGCTTGCCCAACCGGTCAGCTTGATTGTGGTTGGTGAGGTTTGGCTTTCAGCAAAAGAATTCGAGCGGATAAATCAGGTACGGGCGGCGGCAGGCGAGCCATTGTTCGCCAATCCGCGCAATGCTGCGGCGGGTACGTTGCGACAACTTGACCCCACCGTCGCCGCCGCCCGCGCTCTTTCGCTCTTCTGTTACGATATCGATTGGTTTGACGAAGCAACCCTCACTCCACCGCGTACGCAGTTGGCTGAGTTGCAATTACTTCAAAATCTTGGCTTCCCGGTCAATGCGCACTACCGTCTCTGTCATACTGTTTCTGAGATAGAAAAATATTATCAATCATGGATACCAAAGCGACTGAAACAGCCATTTGGTATGGATGGTGTGGTACTGAAGGTTAATGACGTGCGTATACAGCGTGCGCTTGGTTATACCGCTAAGTCGCCACGGTTTGGGGTGGCGTATAAATTCCCCTCTGAGGAAGCAACGACTGTGATCGAAGATATTGGATTGCAGGTTGGACGTACCGGGGTGGTCACGCCAGTGGCACATCTGCGACCGACTCTGATCGCTGGTTCGACTGTTTCTCGCGCCACATTGCACAACGAAGATGAGATCAAACGTCTCGATGTGCGTATTGGGGATACAGTTATTATCAAAAAGGCCGGTGATGTCATACCTAAGGTACTGAGTGTTGTTACTGCGCTGCGTCCTCGGGAAGCGAAGCCGTATCGTTTTCCCAAAAAAGTATTTGGTTGTGGGGGAGATGGTTCTATCGAGCGAGTCCCGGGAGAAGCAGCTTACCGTTGTGTGACACTAGAGTCAGATCATTTACACCGACAGCGGCTCTATCATTTTGTGTCAAAAACAGCCCTCAATATTGATGGTGTTGGCCCACGTATTATTGACCTCCTGCTCGATAATGAGTTGATTGATACATACGCAGATCTATTTACGTTGGAAGTGGGCGACCTGATCGATCTGCCCGGTTTCAAAGAAAAGGCAGCGCATAATGTCATAGATGCCATTGCCGCAGTACGTACGGTACCCCTCTACCGACTGCTGATCGCGCTTTCTATTGACGATGTTGGGGAAGAGACAGCTCGTTTGTTGGCTGAACGTTTCCCAACTATTGCTACGCTGCAAGTAGCAGACCCAGAGAAGATCGCAGCGGTCTACGGAGTAGGTGAGGTGGTGGCGGCATCAGTACATGCCTGGTTTGCCGATCAACGACATCAGGCTGAACTCAATGCGTTATTACCATACATAACCATTGAAAAGACGTCGACGCATACCTCCAATGCATTTATGGGTAAAACGTTGGTTTTTACCGGTACGTTACCAACCTTGACCCGCGATGAGGCGAAAGATATGGCGCGGGCGGCTGGTGCCAGCATTTCCGGTAGTGTGTCCGCCAAGACAGACTTTGTTGTCCTGGGCGAAAACGCTGGCACCAAAGCCGCCCGCGCCAAGGAGCTTGGTGTCGCCGTTCTTTCCGAAGCAGATTTTCTCAAACGTCTTGGCAGATAGCTCTTTTGCCTCGACAGCGTTCGCTAGGTGCGCTATGATGCGCAATGAAATTACCTATGGATAAAGCACAAATTCAACATCTGGGGATGCTCGCTCGAATTAAACTGAGCGAACAGGAGGTCGATACATTGGCCACTGAGATATCGTCTATTTTGGAGTATGTGAGCACTATTAATAGTCTGGTTGATGTGGAGGCCGGAGAACAGGCTGTAGGCCCAGTACACAATGTGTTCCGTGAAGATCAGATAACCACTCCTTCCGGGACTCATACCGCCGATATGCTGGCCGCCATGCCCGAAACAGACGGTGCCTTCTTGAAAGTTAAAAAGATCTTGGATCAATCACACTAGTTATGAAAACAGCGACCGAGTTACGCGCAGCGTATCTTTCTGGTGAGACTACACCGGAAGAGATCGCACAGGAGAGTTTGGCGGTTATTGCTGCCACGGATAGCGACATCCATGCTTTTCTTGATGTCTACGATGATGTAGCCGTACAAGCTGCCAAAGCAGCGGAACTGATAAAAGAAAAAGGTGAGCAAGCGCCGACCTTGTGTGGTGTACCGATCGCCTTGAAGGAAAACATCTTGGTAAAAGGGAAGCGGGCCACGGCGTCTTCCAAGATATTGGACAATTATATTTGTAGTTACGATGCGACCATTATCACGAAACTGAAGGAAGCCGGGGCTGTACTGGTTGGGGGTACCAACTTGGATGAATTTGCTATGGGTAGCTCAACCGAAAACTCCGCTTATGGCCCAACCAAGAACCCGCACGATACTACTCGCGTACCGGGCGGTTCATCCGGCGGTTCGGCAGCAGCGGTAGCTATGGGTGCTGTACCGGTTGCGATCGGTACCGATACTGGTGGTTCTATTCGTCAGCCGGCAAGTTATTGTGGGCTGGTTGGTCTCAAACCAACCTATGGAGCCGTATCTCGACATGGATTGATGGCTATGGGGTCTTCACTCGATCAGGCCGGTACACTTACCAACTCGGTGGCCGATGCTGCACTGGTGTATCGCATTATGGCAGGCAAAGACCCTCTCGACATGACCACGATCGACGACACGACATATCCAAAGGTGGAGGTAAAAGAAAAATACCGTATTGGTGTACCGCGTGACTTTTTGCGCGAGGGTATCGATCCTGATGTCATGGAGGCATTTGAACACAACCTAGAGGCCCTGGCCAAGGCCGGGCATGAGATCGTTGATATCTCTTTGCCGCTGTTTGAAAAAGGCTTGGCAGCGTACTACATTGTTATGCCGGCAGAAGTGTCTTCAAACCTGGCTCGTTTTGATGGTATCCGTTATGGTGTCCGCGCAGAAGGGGAGTCACTGCTGGATGTTTATCAAAACAGCCGTGCGGAAGGGTTGGGTACTGAGGTAAAGCGCCGTATTTTGCTTGGTACGTATGTGCTTTCTGCCGGGTACTATGATGCGTTTTATGGTAAAGCGGAGACACTCCGCTCGATGATGCGCGCTGAATTGGCCGAGGTGTACAAAACTGTCGACATCATCACGACACCAACCGCACCGACCCCTGCCTTTACTTTTGGAGCACAAGGCGACCCACTCTCCATGTACAAACAAGATATTTTCACTGTGCCAGTTAATCTTACCGGTGTGCCAGCTATTTCTATTCCTATGGGAACTGTGGAGCGCGACGGTAAAGCTCTCCCGGTTGGGGTACAATATATAGCGCCACATGCTGGTGAAGAGCGACTCTTTGATTTAGGGATCCGCACCTACGACCAGCGCTAGGCTTGCCCATGCCAGACGCTAACGATATCGTTTTCAATCAATACTCAGTCGATATTGCCGGGCTTTTTTCTGTGTTTGCCAAACAAGTTGAGCAGATAACTGGCGGTGCCATTAACATCGATATTCTTTCTATTGTCCACAGCGTTGAGACGTTGTGGGCGATTGTCATCGGTCTTTCTTTTTTACTTGGCGCAGTATTTTTGTTTGGCTTTATTTATGCTTCCATTCGTTTCAATCAACTGGCAGAGATAGAAATGGAGCGCGTGAAGCAGCAAGAGGAACTCTGGCAACAGCTGTATGGCTCCGGTGCCTCAAAGGATTCCCGTATGGCAGATATTGAGCAACACATTGCTTCAGATCGACCAAACGATTGGAAGCTGGCTATCATCGAAGCCGATATCATTTTGGGACAGATATTAGACAAAGCTGGCTATGCCGGCGCGTCAATCGGCGAGCAGCTCAAGAGTGCTTCCAGCCATGCCTTTAAGACGATCGATGATGCCTGGGAGGCACACAAGGTGCGTAACCAAATTGCGCACGAGGGAAGTGATTTTGTATTAACACAAAAGCTTGCCCGGGAAACCATCCCACGCTACAAACGTGTCTTTGCTGAATTTGGGGAGGGGTAGGGTGTGTATTTAAAAAAAGACCTGTACAAGACAGGCCTTTTTCCTTACGTGTTGCGGGGCCCGGAATCGAACCGGGGTCTGGAGGTTATGAGCCTCCCGAGGTACCTCTCCTCTACCCCGCTGGGGGACACTTGAAATAAGCGTTGGCGCACTATACCGTATTTGTAACAAAATGGCAAGTATTTGTGTTATAAAGAAAACATGCAATGCGTTATTTTGGCTGCCGGAAAAGGCACTCGCTTACGCCCATTGACCAACCATACCCCTAAGCCATTGGTGAAGGTGGCCGGGCAGCCTATTATTGACCATATCGCCAAAGCACTCCCTAAAGAAGTGGATGAACTGATCATTGTGACCGGTTATCTTGAAGAACAGATTAAGGTACATTGCGGAGCGGTTTTTATGGGTCGACCGGTCACGTATGTTCACCAAGAGGTTGCTAATGGTACGGCGGCGGCATTGTGGTTGTGTCGGGATGTATTGCGCGATCGATTCTTGTTCTTGTTTGCGGATGATATCCATGGACAAGATGATTTACAAAACGTGGTGACGTATCAACGTGCATTATTGGCGCATAAAGCGGAACACCCAGAACGTTTTGGTGTGGTGGTTAGTAACCCGGATCATACTTTGATAGCCATCATTGAAAAACCAACCGTACCACCATCCGATCTGGTTTTGACCGGTGTGATGGTTTTGGACATGCATATTTTTGAATTCCCGGTTACCAAGGCTAGCAGCAGTGGAGAATATTACCTTACTGATGCGTTGACTGCGTATGCACAAGCATATCCGATGCAAGTAGTAGAGCAGCGGTTGTGGTTGCCAATAGGGTATCCGGAAGATATAGCAAAGGCTGAAAAAGTATTATAATTAATTGATTGAAATGTTCGGCACAATATAGTATTGTTTGGCACACTGTAGTAATGTCGACGTAGCTCAGTTGGTTAGAGCGCGGCACTCATAAAGCCGAGGTCGGAGGATCATTCCCTCCCGTCGACACAAAGTACATGCAGCAGTAGCGAATACGTGGAGCTAGTGCTGAATAGTTAATTTGCGAGACGGAGGGGATGATGAGCTTTTGTTGATATTTTGGAGCAGAGCGAACAAAATCTCCCAAAAGATGTACCGATCCTGTAAGGATCATTCCCTCCCGTCGACACAAAATAGACGAGACAAAACAAAAACTCCCAAAAGGGAGTTTTTGTTTTTACTGCGCGGTAGACGGGACTCGAACCCGCAACCTCCCGCGTGACAGGCGGGTGCTCTAACCAGTTGAGCTACCACCGCAGTTTCCTGCAATTGCGCAAGTGTCCGTGAGTATATAGGTTTTTGCGCAATTTGGCAACGTTTGCCAACAGGTATTAATTGTTGAGCCATCTCTCGGGATTGAACCGAGGACCTCATCCTTACCATGGATGCGCTCTACCGACTGAGCTAAGATGGCTTCCGTTCTTCCTTTTACTGAAGCGTTGGTATCCTACCAAATATTTCTTTGAAATAAAAGTCCTATTATATTACTATACCGAGGTCACGCCACCTTAGCTCAGTCGGTAGAGCATTGCATTCGTAACGCAAAGGTCCGCAGTTCGATCCTGCGAGGTGGCTCAGGCAGAGAAAGCGGCGGGCGTGGCCAAAGGCCACGCCCGCCGCTTTCTGTTATACTAGTCCACGTATGGATACTCAAAGTCGCATTGCTGAAATAGAAGCCGCCATGCTCGAAGCAACCTTTTGGAACGATCCAGGGAAGGCTCAGGCGATGATAAAAGAATTACAGACCCTCAAAGACGCGGCTGAAGGAAAAGGTAAGTACGACCGTTTGCCAGCGGTGATGACCATTGTTGCCGGTGCGGGTGGGGACGACGCTGAGGACTTTGCACGTATGTTGGTAGAAATGTACCAGCGCTATGCAGCAGGGCAGGGGTGGTCGGTCCTGGTCCTTGATGATAATGAAAATGACCACGGCGGCTACCGCAACATCACGTTGGAGGTCGTCGGTAAAGAAGCGTATGGGACGCTTCGCCATGAATCCGGTGTGCACCGCTTGGTCCGTATTTCTCCATTTAATAGTAATGGCAAGCGACAGACCTCGTTTGTATTGGTAGAAGTTTCCCCAGAGGTACCAGCTGCTGATCTTTCTGACATACCAGAGAGTGAGATTGAAATTGGCTTTGCCAAGAGTGGGGGTGCCGGGGGACAAAACGTCAACAAGCGCGAAACAGCGGTGCGCGCGACACATCTACCTACCAACATCTCAGTACACGTTTCCAGTGAGCGCAGTCAGTTACAAAATAAAGAGAAAGCCCTGCAGCTTTTGGCGGGGCGTGTAGCTGCGTTCCGTGAGGCGCAACACGAACGCGAACTCAAAGGCCTGTCAGTGGAGAAGACGTTGAAAATTGAGTGGGGAAGTCAGATTCGTTCGTATGTGCTCCATCCCTATCAAATGGTAAAGGATCACCGTACAAACGTTGAAACAAGCCAAATTGATAAGGTGTTGGGTGGCGATATACAGTTATTCATAGACGCGATGGCGGAGGTGGGATAAAATAAGACACGTCGTATATGATTTACTTTGAAAAGGTATCTAAGAAATACAATGGTGGGCAGTCGGTCGCTCTAGAAGACGTAACTTTTCAAGTGGCGCCCAAGGAATTCGTTTCGATTGTTGGACACTCCGGTGCCGGCAAAACCACACTCCTTAAAATGCTGATCGCAGAAGACAGACCAACTGATGGTGCTGTTTATTTTGAGTCACTGAACATCCACGAAATTCCCAAAACCAAGTTGCCAAAATATCGACGTAAGATCGGTACGGTGTTCCAGGATTTCAAATTATTGTCGCATCTTACCGCTTACGAAAATATCGCGTTTGCTATGGAAGCCAATGGCCGTTCTGATGAAGAGATTGCTGAGAACGTACCGCAAGCCCTCTCGTTGGTTGATCTGGATGATAAAGGGTTGAATTTCCCGGGGGAGCTTTCCGGTGGTGAAAAGCAGCGTGTTGCGATTGCACGTGCCATTGTGAATCAGCCAGACATTATCATTGCTGATGAACCAACCGGTAACCTTGATCCGATCGCAACATACGAGGTGGTACAAATTCTCAAGAAGATCAACGACCTTGGCACCACGGTGATCATGACCACACACAACAAAGGTGTGATCGATGAACTTGGTCGACGAGTTATTACTATGGATGAGGGTCATATTGTTCGCGATGATAATGAAGGGCGGTACGCGCTCTAATTAAATTAGTTAATTTTTTATGTGGGTAGCATTCAAACGTGTCGTTCGTTCAGGATTTGTTGGGTTTTGGCGCAATGCTTTTGTGTCGATGGCATCTATTTTTGTGATGACCGTGGCTCTTTTGGTGATTACTGCCACCATGCTGGTAGATCAGTTGCTCGGTGCTTCTTTGCAAAACATTCAGAGTAAAGTTGATATCAATGTGTACTTTGTTCCCGATGCAGCACAGCCAGATATCGATGCCCTGCAACATTCCCTCGAAGCCTTGCCGGAAGTGGCGGAAGTCACTTTCACCTCGCGGGAAGATGCGTTGGCTCAATTTGAGGAGCGACACCAGGATGATGAGCTGACGTTGCAAGCTTTGCACGAGCTCGGCGATAACCCGCTTGGTGCGTCATTGGCTATTCGTGCCAAGGAAACCTCACAGTACGAGGGCGTTGCACGTTTCCTAGATGACCAACAAGCCCAAGAGGCAACACAAAGCCCGTTGATCGATCGGGTCAACTATGCTCGAAACAAAGAAGCCATTGAACGTTTGACCAACATCATCAAGGCGGTTGAGAAGTCGAGCTTAATTGCGATGGCTGTCTTGGTCGCTGCGGCAGTGGTCATTACCTTCAATACTGTACGTTTGGCTATTTATACCTCTCGTGAAGAGATCTCGATCATGCGGTTGGTTGGCGCCAGCAACACCTTTATTCGGGGTCCGTTTATGTTGCAGGGAGTGATGTATGGTTTGATCGCTGGCATTCTGGCGTTGCTTATCACGTATCCAATTGTTATCTGGCTCGGGCCAGCTACTGAGTCCTTCTTCCTCTTCAACATCTTCGCATATTTTGTACATAATTTTGCACACATCTTCTTGCTCGTTGTCGGCAGCGGGGTCGTGATCGGTCTTGTCTCCAGCATCTTAGCAGTCTCGCGTTATCTGCGCGTTTAGCATTACGTTAATCAACATATGTGGCAACCACCACCACACGACGAAGTACTAAAAGTAAAGCACAGCACAAACAGACCAAGTACATCTTCGTTGTCGGGGGTGTTATGAGTGGTGTGGGGAAGGGCATTACTGCTTCGTCAGTGGCAAAGCTTATGGAGGCACGTGGGCTTACGGTCACGTCAATCAAGATCGACCCATACGTTAACGTGGATGCCGGCACGATGAATCCAATCGAGCACGGTGAGTGCTTTGTGCTTACCGACGGCATGGAGACCGACCAAGACATGGGCAACTATGAACGTTTTCTGAATGTTGATCTTCCAAGTACCAACTACATGACGACCGGTAGTGTGTATCAGGCCGTGATCGATCGCGAGCGTAACTTGGGGTACAAGGGTCGTTGTGTGCAGGTTGTACCAGATATCCCTATGGAGGCAATCAGCAGGATCAAGAAAGCGGGTGAGTTGGTCAATGCTGATATTGTGGTCATCGAGATCGGTGGTACGGTCGGTGAATATGAAAACATTCTCTTTCTAGAGGCGGTACGTATGATGAAGAGTGAGGCGCCGGACAATGTGGCCGTGGTCATGGTGTCATACCTGCCCGTCCCGGGAAGTATCGGCGAGATGAAGACCAAGCCAACACAGCATGCTTCGCGTACACTTAATAATGCCGGCTTACAGGCTGATGTCATCATTGCGCGTGCTCCAACAGCAGTTGATCAGAAGCGTCGAGAAAAGATCGCTCGTTTTTGCAACATCGTACCAGAGCATGTGATCTCTGCACCGGATGTTTCTAGTATTTACGATGTACCATTGAATTTTGAAAAAGCTGGCCTGGGTACTGCGTTGTGCACCGCGCTTGGTCTTAAGTGCCACCCGGTTGATCTATCTGCTTGGAAGCGTTTTGTTGCGAAGAGTAAGCGTGCTGCACAGCCGGTCAAGATCGCGGTCGTTGGTAAGTATTTCAGCTCAGGTGATTTTGTGCTGTCTGATGTATATATCTCTGTGATTGAAGCGATCAAATACTCCGCCTATGAGCAATGCTTGAAGCCTGAGATCGTCTACCTTTCCTCACATGATTTCACTGACAAAAAGAAACTTGCTGAATTGAAGAAGTACGACGGAGTGTTGGTACCGGGTGGTTTTGGTACGACTGGCATTGAAGGCAAACTCAATGCCATCGAATATGTGCGTAAAAATAAGATTCCATATTTAGGGCTGTGCTATGGTATGCAGCTGGCGGTATTGGAATACGCGCGCAATGTACTGAAGTTGGCTGACTCAAGTACCGAGGAAATTGATCCAAAAGCTAAAGACTTGGTGATTGCAGTTATGCCTGATCAACGGGAAAAGATCGCCAAAGGTGACATGGGTGGCTCTATGCGTTTGGGCCATTATCCGGCTGTACTGAAAAAGGGTACGATCGCTCGCAAAGCCTACGGTGTCGACAATACACTCGAACGCCATCGTCATCGTTACGAGGTAAACCCAGAATACATTGCTGCACTTGAGGCAAAAGGCATGATATTTTCAGCGACTTCACCGGATGGGGTGCTGATGGAAATTGCCGAATTGCCGGAAAGCGTGCACCCGTTCTTTGTCGGTACGCAGTTCCATCCGGAGTTGCAGGCTCGTCCTTTGCGTCCGCACCCACTCTTTACCGCTTTCCTAAAAGTTGCCGGTTCTAAATCAAAATAACTATGTTCACTACACTTCTCGCGTCTGTGCCCTTATGGGCGATCTATGCAGTGCTATCTGCTGTGTTTGCTTCATTGGTAGCTATCTTTGGCAAGATCGGTATTACTGGTATTGATAGTAACTTAGCTGTTGCTATTCGTACGATCGTCATCGTGTTCTTTGCCTGGGGCATTGTCTTTTGGCAAGGTAATGCGATGGATACATTCAAGATTCCAAGATTCTCGTTCATCTTCATCTTTCTCTCAGCCATTGCAACCGGCCTTTCTTGGATGTTCTACTACAAAGCACTACAGCTAGGCGAGGCTTCACGAGTGGCACCGATCGATAAATTGTCTATCGCACTTGTGATCATCCTGGCGTTTGTTATTCTAGGGGAGAAGCCGACACTCGGTAACGTGCTGGGGGGTGTGTTGGTTACCGCTGGCGTGATGGCAACGGTCTTTATTAAATAGAAATTTGCAAATATGAAAAAAGGATATAAAGGAGCTATTGAAGCATTGACCACAGAAAACACTGATTTTCGTCGTGTATTGTATACCGGTACACACATGCAGTTGGTATTGATGGCTCTCAAGCCAAATGAAGAAATTGGTATGGAGGTGCACGAAGACAATGACCAGTTTTTCCGTTTTGAGTCAGGGATGGGGAAGGTCGTTATCAACGAAACAGAGTATGAGGTAACCGACGGT
>QKBW01000041.1 GCA_003245875.1 Candidatus Kaiserbacteria bacterium | reverse complement strand
AGCAGCTTTGTCTTCCCCCAACCAATCAGCAAAGGCCAGTTCTTCCTTTGTTCGCTCCTTCAATCTTGAAGTGAAACCACCCTTTTTACCAGAACCAACATCTATTGTTTGGTCCCCAATTTTTATTTGGTTCATGCCTTTATTTTGACGAACGTCAAAACTGCTGTCAGCTACACGAGATATTCCCTTTTGTACAGAGCGGCCATACCATTTATCCGCTAAGTGGTTTTTTGCCCAGTCACTATCCAAGAAACGCTGCGACATTTGTCCAGCCGTAATTTGTCCGAATCTAGCTGCTCCTCCGGCAGTCATGTTACCAACCATCTTTACTCCATACCCTCCAATCTTCGCGGTCATCTCGGCGCCGGAGGTACCCATCAGCTGGGCTACTCGCGAAGCGGCGAGCAAGAAACCGGTCATAACAAGGAAGTACACAAAGACCGCAAAGGCGTCTCCTGTTCCGCCCGCCTGATACGCATTACCGAAGTTCATATTGCTCCCTTCTTCCGTCATACCTGAGATCATGCGCAGTGCTACATATATTAAAAACATATAGGCTGGTGCTACAAATGATTCAGCCACAAAACCATTCCACCATTTCTTTTGGTGTCCGGTAAGTTTTGGGTAAATCCACCCCAAAAACATAACCGGAGAGAGCATGAGGTAAATGATGAGTACAATAAATCGTTTGAGAATCAAAAAGGCACCAGAGAGGAAAACAAACCCGGCAATCATCATCATGAACATAATTACAATGCCAAATGTAATCATTTTCCAACTGATTCCGGAAACACCTGAACCGGTCAAGGCACCGACCATACTATCGTTGGGCGAGGCATAGGTGGCCAGGTTGAACTTTTGCATAAAAGCACCACTAATACTGGTGACTTGATAGCCAGAAGCGGTGTCTTCTGTCGCGGTTGAGCCAGTTATACTGGTGTACAGTGCTCCAAACGGGCTGGTGCTACCGGTGGTCCCGTTAACCACGATAGCTTGATAGATTTGGTAGGCAGCTATGTTGGAGAAATCAACAACGGTTTTAGCGATCAGCAAACTGAAATTTATTAGTAGTGCAGCAGCAATAAGCCAACCGAGCTGCTTCTTGACGGTAGAATCGTCTGAGTCAAGAATAGTCTTTAAACCCATCCAAACCAATGCAAAAATAAAGAGCAGGTTACAAAGGTCCCGGATAATTTGCCAAACTGCATTTAAACCCACACCAAAATTGCCGTTGAGTTTCTCGCCCATCAGAATAAGGAATTCGTAGATGGAATAATCGAGCAGCAGACCTCCAAACCATGCAAACAGACCACCGATCGAGACGAAAATACCATAGATAAAAAGGGTGATCTTTCCTCCCGGTGTTCCGAGATACGCGCTATTGTCTGTATTGGTTTGAGTCTCTCCTGCACCAGCGCCTGTTTCGGGGGTTCCTATAGGTAATCCTAAACCAGGATCTTCAAGAAAACCGGGAGTATCGTATGGGATTGACTCTCCTGGCAATTCTCCGCCAATATCATTGACCGTTGCGCCGCCAATTACTGTTGGCGTTAGGGTGGGAGCTGGCGTTCGGGTGGGAGCTGCTGTTGGGACGGAAGCTGCTGTTGGGACGGAAGCTGGGTCGATTCGCGCATACGTGCTGTTTGGTAACACCAACACCACACAAAGAAATGTGGCTGCAAGAAGTATTTTTTTATTGGTGTAGAGCGCGTGCATGGTTGGTTTTACGTACTATTTCGGCAGGAACGTAACTGTGAGTCAATGGTATTCTCGAAGGTAGTAATGAGGTCTGGCAATGACTGAACAGTCGCGTCGGCGTCAGTTTTGTCTGAGGTAGTGGTTAGTTGCCCGTTCGCCTTAAGGGTATAGTATTTTACTGCCGAATCATACAGTTCACTTGAACTCGTAGCATTTTGTAATTTTGTACGCAGTTCTTTCAAAACAGGTAACACGGTATTTTCTCGAGATGTTATCTGTGCATCAGCTGCCGTTTTTTGGTCGGTAAAGTCGGTTGGGTATGCGCTGAGGACACAATTGTTAGTATTTGCAGTAACAAGATAATCAGTATAATTTTGTTGGCTTGCAGCTAAGCGGGCTGATATCTCATACTGGTCATTCAAGAAATTGTTTTCTAACTGTATCTGTGTAGTGATCTCATTGAGAGTTGGAAGTGAGCTGGTACCATTGGTACTAAAGTAAGTATCCTCTTCGGCTAGTGCATCAGCATAAGATTGGGTGCTGCTCGCTCCATAGCTGTAGTCAGTATAGGAGCTTCCTCCCATGCCCAGTATGCCGTAAATTCCAGTTACAGCCTGCTGCATTAATTGAGCAAGTAGCGCGCCAATTATTTCGTTGACTTCATCAGCTGTGATGAGTGAATCAGTGCCTGCACCAAGTGCTTTGTTAAGCTGATCGGCAATGACAGTACCCGGTGTAGTAATTGTACAGTTTGTTTCAGCCCCAGCTTGAACCTGGGTGTCACTACAGATCTTAAATGATAAGAAGCCATTACCCCAATCAAGTTCTTTGATTGCATTCCCTTGTGCGTCAACGATGGCAGCTTGCATAGCCAGTTGTGATTCATAGTAGGCCCTGGTCGGATCGTTGGTGGTTCCCTGGGTCAACTCAAACCAGGCAGGCCACCCCCCATCACTAAATGTGCCTTCAAGGAAACCCTGGATATTTTCAGTTACCCCGGTTAGAGTACATTGTGGTTCATAACCACTAGAAAGGTCATTGTATTGGGTTTGCAAGGCAATACGTACGTCGAGTTGGAATGGGCTACAGAGGAAGGACAATTCTGAACCATATATAAAGTCCCCGGCCACTTCATCAGCTACTCCAAGAAGGAATCCGGGTAGGTCGGTAACGAAGGCTGGGCTTCCTTGAAAACCAGAGTTGATCCACAGAATGATACTACGTACCATGCTCTGTATTATTTTGCGGGTTATGGCATAGGCCAGAGGGTCGAGTGTTAATTCCTTTGTCGCTAGCGCACCAGTTGCTCCTGCAGTGATGGTGTTTTGAACCGCACTAACTGTCGATTGTATTGCGTTCTTAATATCAACTACAGCAATTTGGGCTTGCGCGTGTTGAGGTACGCTCAAAAGCAATGAGGCGGGGATTAAAATTAGTGCAACAATGTTACGGCCTAAAGATTTCATATCTACTGTTTAATCATAACCTGAGCAGCTGGTTCGTTAGCAGCGTAAGTAACACCCAGCTCAGCAATTTTATTTTGCCAATTGAGTGTTGCTGTATACAGACCTTTGGCATCATCATTATAACGGCGTAACCGCATCAATGATAAAAGTGGATCAGTAAACGTGTTCTGCATCGCTCTAATGTCGGAAAGTACTGCGTTAACAGAGTTGATGTAGTCTAGGTGTTCTTTAATCATCGCAGCTGGTGCTGCAATATTTAAGAAACCGTCACGTACTGTGGTGTAATCGTCAACAACCAGCGCCAATTTTGAAAGCTCGGTTTCGTCGTTTGTGGAGAGTGCTTGGTTAAGTATTGTTATTTCGTTATAAGAGTCATCTCGTTTTGGCAATCCTAACAAAATGTTGGCCATACTATTGCCATATGTCTTAACAGAGGCAACGCTGTTGTCTTGTGTGACCAGGCAGTCACTGATGGTGTAAAGCGTATCGCTTGTTTCAAGCTTGAGATTCTCATTGGCTTTGGCCACTAGCTCGTCAGGTGTTTGGCCAAAGTTGCCAAAACTTTTGTTGCGCAGGTATTCTTCAAAGAAAGAAACGGCCAGTTGATCGGTTAGTGTAGTTGGCGTTTGGTAAGTACTACTACCGGTATCGGTAGCCATATAGAGGGGTGTGGTATTAACAAGCACGTCTTGCCAATCAGGTATCCCATCGTTGTTGCTGTCGGTAGTAGGAATATACTCACGTACTGGTGCAGTGGCGGTAACCACCTCTTTTTGCGGATCAGGGGCAGTTTTTGCTTTTCCAAAACCGGACAGGGTGTAGGTTGCTAGAATGAGCGCGCTCCCAAAAGCAACTGCCGCTATGATTCGGTTATTCATATGCTAAGTATAACAGCTGCCCCCCTCTTTTTATGAATGCTCAGTGCTTATCTGTGGGTGGGAATACGGCTGCAGCTTAATGGTTAAAGAAAGCCATTGGTCCAACGTAAGGTCTTCAGCACGGACAGTGGCAGGCACGGCCAAGCTCTCTAAACCATCCATAATGATATGCTCATTGCCCACAAGTGTGCGCAAATTACCTTGCAGTTGCTTTCTTTTATTGGCAAAACCAGCATGAATAAGTGTAAAAAAGGCTTCTTCGGTGCAGTGTGTAGAAAAATTACGACGCGAAATGTCGGTAATCGTCACAATCGCAGAGTCGACTTTTGGTGGTGGGGTGAAATTGCCGCGGGCTACTGACTTTATGATTTTTACTCTGCCGTATACTTGGGTTGCCAGCGACAATAATGATGATTTCCCCCCTTTTTCTACAGATGCTGCCGCTCGCTTAGCTACTTCTTTTTGTACGAGGAATACAAGAGTATTTGGTTGTATAGGATTTTCCAACAAAACACGGAATAAAAAACCAGAAAGATAGTACGGAATGTTGGCCACCACCTTAAAGGCATGATCTTGCAGTGATAATGCCGTAAGATTGAGTGTCCGCACATCACCATGGTGCACGACAAGCTGCCCGCTAGCACAGGCTGAAGAAAACGTATCTTGTAAAATGGCGACGGCACGCTGGTCGGCTTCAAGTGCAATGACACGGGCGCCGGTAGCAAGAAGTGCACGTGTGAGCGCACCGGTGCCGGGTCCTATTTCCAGTACGATGTCTTTAGTACAGACTGCGCCCGCTTCTACCATCCACTGTGGGACTACCGGATTATTAAGAAAATGTTGCCCAAGGGATTTCTTGTGTATGAATCTTTCCATTGCTGTTTACTATACAATAAAAGAAAGAAAAAGAGCTCCTTACTGGTCTGTCTCGCCCGGTCCTCGCTTCGCTGCGGAGGGCCTGCACAATCAGTAAGGAGCTGCCTTTCGGTGAGCTGGGCCGGAGATTAGTTCCCATCGAGGGCACCTCAATCTAAAAATACCGTTGTCTCGTACCCGGACCCGCTCCCCCATCCATTGTCTTTGCCATCAATTTCAACGTATGCGCCATCAATATCATTTAAAAATGATGACGGTACATTGACTCGCTGACTGCCAAAGATGGTGCGTAGGTGTGCGTAGGTGAGGTACACTTTCTTTTGCGCGCGGGTAAGGGCGACGTAAAATAGCCGTCGTTCCTCCTCATCGTCAACTCGCCGTTCATCCAACCGCTCGTGTGGGAACAATCCCTCTTCCATACCGGTAATAAAAACATACGGGAACTCGAGTCCTTTGGCAGCGTGGATGGTCATAAGCCGCACTGCATCACGATTTTCTTTATCTTCCAATTCGTCTTGGTCGCTTTGCAATGCGGCAGTCTCTAAGAACGCTTCCACTGCCTCTGACGGATCGAGCTGATCGTACCGTATTGCCATAGTGACGAGTTCACGTAAGTTTTCCAGCCGCGCCAAGTCATCCTCAGTACCATTTTTTTTGTAATCAGCCTCCAGCCCACTGTGGCTAATGATGAACTTCAGTGTTTCAGACAATGGCTTGGTGTGAACGCAGTCGGTGATATTTTGCATAGTCTCAAAGAAACGGTCTACCTTACCCGCAATGGCTGGAGTGAGGTCAGCACGCTTTCCTTCCAATAGTTTCAAAACTGTCACCTTACCGATGCCACGGGTTGGTGTATTGATAATACGGGTGAGATCGCCGGTGCTGTCCGGATTGAGTGCCAGTCGCAAATAAGAAAGTACATCTTTTACTTCTTTTCTCTCAAAGAATTTGGTGCCAAGCACCTGGTATGGTATTTCTTGTGCCAAGAACGCTTCCTCGAGCGCACGTGACTGAAAGTTAGTGCGGAACAAAACGGCAATATCAGATGGTCGTGCACCTTGCGCCACAATTTCTTTGGCGGTCTTGGCTATGTATGATGCCTCATACCCCCCAGTCATGGCAGCAAAAAGGGTGATCAGCTCCCCTTCTTGGTTATTGGTAAAGACGTTCTTTTCTATGCGGTTTTGGTTTTTGTTGATGATGTCGTTGCTGGCTGCAATGATCGTTTGTGTGGATCGATAGTTTTCTTCCAACAGGATTGTTTTGGCGCCTGGGAAATGACGCTCAAATTGCAATACGTTTTTAATATCGGCGCCGCGCCAAGAGTAAATATTTTGATCTATGTCTCCTACTACGCAAATATTTTGTCGCGTTCCGGCAATAAGGCGAGCGATCTCATATTGTATTTTATTCGTGTCTTGATACTCATCGATATGCAGATAATGATACCGATTTTGTATAGTATTGAGTACTTCTGGATGGTGCTGGAGGAGTGCTCGAGTACGCACGAGTAGGTCATCAAAATCCAGCGCTCCTTCTTGACGCATGATCGCGTTGTACTGTTCCCAAACCACAGCAGCCATTTGTTCTGGAGGGCGTTTGGCGGACTCAGCAAATTCTGGTGCGGTGAGCGCGTCGCCTTTGGCGCGCGAAATGATACTCAGTGTACGACGTGGCTCATACTGTTTCGGATCATAACCGGCCGCTTCAGTAGCTTGCTTGATAGCACGAATGCTGTCGGCGCGATCGTAAATAGTAAAATGCTTTGGGAGATTGAGTAGCTGGTGGTACTCGCGGAGCAACCTGACACACAGCGCATGAAAGGTCACCACAGTTGGATGGCCGTCTGCTGCGCGACTCCCTGCATAGGCATTGATGAGTGCTTGCACGCGCTCACGCATTTCACCAGCCGCCTTGTTGGTAAAGGTTACCGCTAGGATATTGTACGGAGCGACACCTTGGTGAATCAAGTGCACGATACGGTGTGTGATCACTCTGGTTTTTCCTGACCCGGCACCAGCCAGTACCAATAGTGGTCCTTCGGTCGTAGTGACCGCTTCTTTTTGTGGATCATTCAATCCTTCAAGGTATGGTAGAGACATTGCGGAGATATACTACCGCACTGCGCTCGGATGCGGGAGTGAAAAAGCAGGCATAAAAAATCACGACACCTTCACATGTATGTGTCAATGATCATAATATGACTCTACACAGCCACCTTTTGCTCTGCTATGTCCCATCGTTGAAAAAGTGTGTATTGTCAATTGTGGGTATTTTGGTGGTAGGTACAATGGTACGCGTTCTGGGGAGTGGTGCATTCCTCCCTTTCCGAAAGACCGTAGTGGTAGCATGGCGGTGAGTCTCTAAAAAGTTACGTATTTTATCTTCCAAAGAACCAGCATCGGATGCGAAAGAGTGTGGTAGCGGAGAAACTACCCAACAGATGCTTTTACATAAAGAACATGGCAGTACCTCGCAGGTTGCGCTCGGTGGTGTTGTGATGTCGCTCCTGATAGCGGTCCCCTTGTCGGTGCATGCTGGTTTGTTTGCTGCAGTATTCGCGGCGTCATCAGACGTCATCAACACAGAATCAACCGCTGTTTCGGTGTCTGCAGTCGACACCCCTCTTTTGACCGCCGCACAAACAGTCGACCCTCAAGCGTCTCGTGGCGGCGGCGATGTATTTGTGCAGGACGGTGCATTACTGCCGGGGGGTGCGGTTGGTGAAGATATCGAGCACAACGCAAAGCAAAATACCGGACAGATTTTAATCTATGAAGTACGTGAAGGAGATACGCTTTCCCAAATCGCAGAAATGTTTGATGTGAACAGTAATACCATTTTATGGGCGAATGATCTTGGGAGTTCAAAAGATATTCATCCGGGTGATTCCCTATTGATACTCCCTATTGTGGGAGTCCAGCACGTAGTGAAAACCGGTGATACGGTTGCCAGTATTGCCAAAAAATATGATGCTGATGCTGATGAAATTCGTTCTTACAACCACATTACTGATAATGATTTAAAGGTTGGTATGACGGTGATGGTACCTGGTGGCAATATGCATGAGGTTGCAGTCACTACGACCACCAAGAGCAGTTCCTCGTCTTCTGCCACCAGTGTTAGTACCCGTGGCTACTTTACAATTCCTCTTGTGCATTATGTAAAAACGCAAAGTATTCATGGTTATAACGCGGTTGACCTGGCGGCATCCGTTGGTGAGCCGGTTATGGCTGCTGCAGCTGGACAGGTAATTGTGTCTAAGAGTGGTGGTTGGAACGGAGGATACGGAAGCTACATTGTGATCAAGCATGCCAATGGTACACAGACGCTCTATGCACACTTAAGTGCCAATGCGGTAGGGGTTGGTGCTTATGTTACTACCGGTGAAGTTATCGGCGCGGTGGGCAATACCGGTCGTTCAACTGGCCCGCACTTGCACTTTGAAGTGCGCGGTGGCGTCAATCCTTTCTAAATTGTTTTGGTATAAAAAGAGCCGCCCTTTGGGCGGCTCTTTTTATACCTTCACTCGGTATTGCAATGCTTCCAGAATATGCGGAAGCTTAATGTCATCACTATCATCAAGATCGGCGATGGTACGCGCGACCTTGATCACACGATGATAGGCGCGTGGGCTGAGGTTGAGCTTGGTGCCGGCAGTTTTGAGTGCATCAGATATCTCATGAGTCAGTGTAATTATCTCGTCGATCTCTCGTGCACTCATATCGGCATTGTAGCGTTTATGGTAAGGAGCAAGCCGCGAAGCAGCGCGTGCCCGAGCGCTGGCTATTTGTGCTCGAGCATTCGTTGTTTCATCATGATCCGTGGTTTTAGTATGGAGCGTGTCATAGTCGACATGAGGTACGGGCAGCCAGAGGTCGATGCGGTCGAGGATTGGTCCACTGATCTTTTGCTTGTATGTTTCCATCATGGAGGCTGCGTAATCAGTGCTGCCATCTTCGACACCGCGGTACGGATTCATGGCAGCAACCAAAATAAAGTTGGCCGGAAACTGTGCACTCCCCTGCACACGTGAGATAGTGACCACCCCATCTTCAAGTGGTTGACGCAGAGCATCAATACTCCGGCGTTCAAACTCAGGAAATTCGTCGAGGAAAAGGACGCCGTGGTGAGCTAGTGTTACCTCTCCAGGTCGCGGATGTACCCCGCCCCCAACCAAGCTGGTGTGACTGGCAGTATGATGTGGTGTACGAAATGGTGGTGCAGTTGAAAGTGTTTCTGCCAGGGTTCCTGCAATCGAATGTATGCTCAAAACCTCCAATAGCTCTTCAGCGGTCAAGGGTGGCAAGAGTCCGCGGAGTGCTCGCGCGAGCATGGTCTTTCCTGTGCCAGGTGGACCCACCAAAATACTATTGTGTCGTCCGGCAGCTGCTATGAGTAATCCGCGCTTTGCCCCTTCTTGCCCTTTGATATCTTCAAGCCGTATTTCGCTCTCGTGCCAATCATCAGTGATAGCGGTATGCGGCTGGGTAGCGAGTAGTGTTGGTATCGTATCTTTAATATTGATATGGTTGACGACTTCTTGAAGATTGGTGGCGGGAATGATGGTGATGTGTTCAATGAGCGCTGCTTCCTCAGCATTTTCTTTTGGCACAATGACTTCACGTATTCCTGCTGCACGCAATCCATGCACAATCGGCAAAACACCGCGTACGGGCTTGATACTGCCGTCGAGCCCTAGTTCTCCGATAAAGGCGATGTTAGCGGTGTCGCTCACTATTTCGTCAGCTGCCACAAGATAGGCAATGGCGATCGGCAAGTCATAGAGCGGCCCTTCTTTTTTCAGGTCAGCCGGGGAAAGTGAAATGACAATCTTATGGTTGCTGCTTTTAGGTGAACGAAAACCGCTGTGTTTGATGGCACTACTTACCCTGTCTTTTGCTTCGTCAATGGCTTTACCGGCTAGGCCAACAATAGAAAAAGAATGCAGACCCTTGGAAAGGTCTGCTTCTATGGTGACAACTGTGCCGCTCAAGACACCTCCTTGTGCAGTGATGACGCGGGCAACAGCCATACTCAGGCAGTGTGTTGGCTGCAGGTTGCCGCAGCTGGAAAGGCTTCTAAGCGCTCTACCTCGATCGGTTGCCTACACTTGATGCAGATGCCATATGTACCCTGTGTAATTCGTTCCAGGGCTGCGGTCACCTCGTTCAGTGAGGTTTCTAGGTTAGCTAAGATTGAGCGCGACTCGTCGTATGCTTCGGTGTGGTCGGCAACATCATTAAGATCCGCTTCTGGTTCGGCTGTTTGGGTGGTGACCCAGTCATGAGGGTTCTTGGGGTCTTGCACACCTACTGTCTGTAACTCAGCGATGAGCGCTGCTTGTTTTGCTTCTAGCAGTTGCTTAAAATGTGATGTATCCATATGGTGCTAGTGTAGCACAATCAATTATTTTCTTTTGCCGGCTACTTCCGGTAGGACGGTACGGTCGGTTGCAATAAGGATGGTTGTTCGATCCAGGAAGGTGTAATAGAGCTCACCTCCATCGCTATATTTAGCAACACGAATGTCATGATTGTCACTCGTTGTGTCGGTGAAGGAAGCGGTTGAGGCATCACCAAACCATGGCGATAAGTCTTTTGCCATAGTACTCTCCCACGCAAGCATACCGCTGAAGGCCGTATCAAAACTATTTGTTTCCAGAACGATAAAACGCTTATTCTCAAAAGTTCCAAAACTGAATTCTGTAATACTACGTGAGAACGGCCCGTTCCAACTAAACGGAAGACGAGCGACCACATCACTGCCGTTGGCAGGGACAACTTGCCCGTCCAGCACCGTGTGTGGTGTGTAGATCACCAGGGTATTTGTCGCACCGGCTGTTGTGTCTGTTACTGTTGAGAAGACGTCATTGGCATCAAGTGTGTATGACACAAGTTCATCGGCGGCAATGACTGAGGTAGCCGGTGCGATGGTTACTGGCGTCTTTGTGACGAAGAGTTTAAATAAATAATATGTACCACCAGCACCAGCGGTGGTGGCAAGGAGGATTGCGATCCCAACACCAAACGGAAGAAGCCGGGTGGTGATTGGTACACGGTGTTGCTCTTTATGTTTGAAGGGGTATTGAGCAGATTTTCTCTGAGATTTCTTTTTTGGTAGTGGTACTGGAGTAGCTTTCGGTTCTGGTTTTGATTCCGGTTCTTCCACATGCTGTGGTGCCGGTGGTTCTTCTATGGTGACAGATTCTGGTACAGGCTCAGGTGTTGGTTTGGTATGTACTGGCTCGGCTACCGTTTCATTTGGCAATGGTACCGGATCCTTTGGTGTTGGCGGAGCAGTCTCCAGCTCAGGTTTGGTAATCGTAGAAGAAGACCAGGCAGCTTTTGGCTCCGCAGACTTACCCTCTAGGGTGATACCGGTAGTTGCGGCCACCTTTGGTTTTTGCTTGAGTGTGATAGTGATCTTTTTATGATCGTCAGAATGAGGAAGTACACCCATGGTGGCAGCTGTAGCGACGGTCTGGGCACGGGCAGTCGGATTGGTGACAAGTGTGACTGATTCTTTCCGTTCCGCTTTTTCTGTTACTGTTTCAACCTTATGTTTCGTGTCTTTTGCCCAGGCGGTCAGTGCCTGACCAATTGCTGGGAACAGTCGCATCTTGTGGCGCTTGGTTTCGCGCACAATGCTGCCTATCTCTAAGTCATCGTTTGATACTGGAGTTTGCTGGCGCACCGGCTTGTTTTTCTTTTTTGGTACAGGAACACTGACCACTTTTGGTAGCGCAGATATAGGTTCCTTGGGCGCAATTGGTGTTACTGTTTCAACTGATGGTGTTGGCGGCACAACACTAACACCACTGACTGAGCGGCTTTTGGCCACGTCGTCGGCAAAGGTTCGTATTTTAGGAAGATCGTGCCCCATATGCAGTACTAGTATCGCACATTATATAGGTAATTGTGTGTTAGTCATGCACAAATAAAAAGCCGCGGCTTGCGGCTTGCGGCTTTTTATTAGGCTTTTGGTGCCTCGATGCCTTTCTTGGCAGCAAAGTCTGGATCACGCTGCTTGATAGACAATCCGATCTTGCCATCTTCTATCTTGGTGATTATCACTGGCACCACCTCCCCTTCTTTGAGTACCCCCTGCAATGATTCCAATCGCCACGGTACTATCTCAGAGATATGAATCAGTCCTTCATTGCGCTCATCGAGTTTTGCAAATGCCCCAAAGTTAGAGATGCGTGTAATGGTGACGTCGAGCAGATCACCAACGATATACTCTTTAGTTAGTGCCGCAATGGCTGCGCGCGCTTTTTCTGCACTCCCGTTCGTTCCGGTGATAAAGACCGTCCCATCATCTTCGATAGTAATCTCATCAACACCAGCCTCGTCCTTTATGCCATTGATGGTTTTCCCACCACCACCGATCACGAGTCCGATCTGCTCTGGCTTGATCGATAGTGTAATAATTTCAGGGGCACGTGGTGAGATATGTGCACGAGGTGTTGCAATGGCCTCGGTCATGACCTTAAGAATTGAGAGGCGAGCAACCCGCGCCTTCTCCAATGCTTCGGCCAAGACCGGTACCGGAACACCGCCAACCTTCACGTCCATCTGAATGGCAGTAACACCCTCGGTCGTCCCGGCAACTTTGAAGTCCATGTCACCGTGTTCGTCTTCCGGACCTTGGATATCAGTGAGAAGCGCATACCGATCGCCATCCATCATCAAGCCTGAAGCAATGCCGGCAACCGGCCGTACGATCGGCACACCACCATCCATTAATGCCAAGGTCGAACCGCAGACAGATGCCATTGAGCTCGAACCATTTGAAGAAAGTGTTTCAGACACAAGGCGTATGGTGTAGGGGAAATCTGTTTGTGGTGGCAAGACAGGTACCATAGCTTTTTCCGCCAGCGCCCCATGACCGATCATACGACGATTGAAACCGCCAACACGTCCGGTCTCGCCCACAGAAAAAGGTGGAAAATTGTAGTGATGCATAAAACGTTTTTTGCCGTCGTGCTCTTCGATTGAGTCAATGACCTGTGCTTCGCCGGGGCCACCGAGGGTGAGTACGGTGAGTACGTGTGTGCCGCCACGATAGAAAATACCGGAGCCGTGGAGGGCTGGTGAGATACCACCGGCTGTCGCAAAGAGTGAGCGCAACTCATCGAGTGCACGACCGTCTGCTCGTTTACCGTGTGTGATAGCACCTTCGTGTAGGGCAGCATCAATCTGTTCTTCGAAGTATTCACCGACGTTTATTTTGCCGGTTTCTATTTCTGCGTCAGCGAGTGCTTGGATGAACTCATCTTTCAGCGCGTGCAAGTGGTCTTTGCCAGCCTGTCCATTGAAGAGCGTTTCCACCAACCGCTGTTCCCAATGTTCAGTAAAGTATGCAACAAAAGCGTCGGTTGGTTCAGGTTTTTCGAAGGATCGTTTCGTCTTGCCTATTTTTGCGACGATCTCTTGCTGCCACTGTTCAAGTTTTTGGTGCACGGTTACGCTAGCCTCCAAGATGGCAACAATATCATCTTCAGCTACTTCGTGAGCAGCAGTTTCAATCATGTTGATCTTTCCATCTTTACCACAGGCTAGTACTTCAAAGTTAAGCTCCCCTGCTTCGCGGTTGGTATAGGTTGGATTAATGATCACCTCACCACTCTTGGCATGTTGTCCGATACGTACCGCACCGACAGGACCGTCCCATGGAATGTCTGAAACAGAAAGTGCCAAGCTTGAACCAATGACAGCCAGTACATCGGGATCGTCCTCGCCCATGGCCAGTACGGTTGCTACGACCTGAATTTCATTACGTAGACCATGGTCAAATAGAGGTCTAATGGTGCGGTCAATGATGCGTGCCGAGAGTACTGCCTCATCGCTTGGTCTACCTTCGCGGCGCATAAAGCGACTACCGAGGATGTGACCAGCTGCATAGTATCGCTCTTCGAATTCTACCGAGAGTGGAAAGTATGGCAGGGTTACCTCGCGTTGGCTCATTACAGCAGTGACCAGCACTGCTGTTTCTCCCATGCGTACTAAGACCGAACCGTTGGCATGTGCCGCCAGATCATTAAATTCAGCGGTAATGGTTTTGCCGGCAATATCTAATTCAAATGATTTTGTGTGCATTATTTTAATGGAGCGAAACACGCGTTAGGTTTCATACACGGTGGTGTCGTGGCATGAAAACTACATGCTTGCTTCGCTCGTGTTACTAACTAATAGTCTCCTACACGATACAACGATGGGCCGAAAACGCAAAGCGTTTTCGGCCCATCGAACATCGTATGATTAACTACATATCGTCGGTATCAGTACCGGCCACTTGCTTGAGGTGTGCGCGCAACCCTCCAGCACGCGCCTTCCCTTTTGCTTTGGCTACCTTGCGTCCGATCAAGAAAGTACCAGGATCTTCATCCATGTCAATAAAGTCGTCAACAGTCTCACGCAACTTTCCAGATGCAGAACGGCCAAAGGTGATTGCTTCCACCTGACAGCCTTGACTCTTCACGTACTCGACGAGTGGTATGAAGTCCCCATCGCCACTGGCGATAACGATCGCGTCCACCTTGTGGGCAAGCTTGATAGCATCAACAGCTAGTCCAACATCCCAATCGGCTTTTTTAGCACCCCCGAAGAATATTTGCAGGTCTTTGGTCTTGATCTCGATACCCACTTTTTCCAACGCTTCAAAGAATGGCTGTTCCTCCCCGCTTTCCGTATTGACCACGTAGGCGATGGCACGGATGAGTTTTCGTCCGGCGACCGCATGTTCAACCACGGCACCAAAGTTTGCTTTTGCTCGGTGAAGATTTTTTGCACTATGGTAAAGATTTTGTGTGTCGATCAACACAGCAACGCGTTGATCGGGGTGTCGTATTACTCCCATATAAATATGAATGTTTAACTTATTAAAAAATAATCCTTCGCGCTTTTCAAAAAAACGAGCCAGGCAAGAACGCAAGACCCGAGTAGCGGGTGCATACTCGGGTATCTTACTTACTTCTTGAGGCCAAGCTTCTTGATGAGGGCGTCGTATGCCTTCACATCCTTTCGCTCGAGGTATCGCAAGTGTTTGCGACGATCAGCTACCATCTGGAGAAGTCCACGGCGGGAATGGAAATCCTTGGTGTTCTTCTTGAGGTGTGCTGAAAGTTCGGCGATCTTCTTGGTAAGAAGTGCAACCTGTGCTTCTGGTGAGCCTGTGTCGGTATCATGCCGACGAGCCGCACTCATAGCATTACTTTTCTGTCGTTTACTAAGCATATATAAGTTTAGAGATGAAGTGTGGTTGTAGATACGCTGCGATTGCAACCAACCCGCACTTCATCAGTTACCCGCGAAGGT
>QKBW01000014.1 GCA_003245875.1 Candidatus Kaiserbacteria bacterium | reverse complement strand
AATTACTAAAAAAGAAGCTACCGGATACACCGGGGGTGTACTTTTTTATTGGTGCTCGTAAAGAAATTCTCTATATTGGTAAGGCAACTTCACTTAAGAACAGAGTACGGAGTTACTTTAGCAACGATATTAAGGAGAAACGTTCAGAGTTGATAGAACACATGGTTACAGAGGCCAAAGGGGTGGAATGGACGGTGACCGATAGTGTTTTGGAAGCGTTGATTCTGGAAACTAATTTGATCCGTACGCACAAACCGCGTTACAACACCATTAGTAAAGACGATAAGAGTTACAACCATCTCGTTATCACCAATGACGAATGGCCGCGCGTGTTGGTGGTGCGTGGTAAGGATTTGGCTGGTTACGATGAGAAAGCCCTTTTGTATACGTTTGGTCCGTTTCCAAGTGGGCAGCTCTTCCGTGAGGCATTGAAAATAATCCAGCGACTCTTTAAATTTTATGATACGAGTGCAAGAGTGGGGGAGGAAAAGAGTAAGATGGCGCGCGGCAAAATCGACTTTAATCGCCAGATTGGCCTGTATCCAAGAGAGGAAAACAAGCAAACGTACCAAAAGACCATTCGACACATTCGATTATTCTTTGAAGGGCAAAAGCACACCATTATTAAAGAGTTACGTAGCGATATGAATGCGGCAGCGAAACGCCAGGAATTTGAGGTCGCGGAGCAGTTGAAACGCAAAATTTTTGCACTTGAACACATTCAGGACGTTGCGTTACTTAAGGACGATGTTCGCCAGTACCGCGATGAGAAACATGTGCGAGTAGAAGGATATGACATTGCACATATGGGTGGGGAAAGTATGGTGGGAGTGATGACTGTGGTGGAAAATGGCACACGGGTACCGCATGAATACCGAAAGTTTACTATTAAAAGTGTGACAAAAAGCAACGACACGGCAGCTCTGTATGAAGTGTTGGAACGACGGTTGGGTCATGATGAGTGGCCGTTGCCACAGGTTATCGTTGTAGATGGTAGTACTGCACAAAAAAATGCAGCAGAGCGGGTATTGAAGGCAGTGGGGGTGGTGATACCGGTGGTGGCGGTCGTCAAAGACGACCGCCACCGTCCGGTGCGCCTCTTGGGTGCACCATCGGTTGTTGCCAAGTACGAGGTTGATGCACTGCTGGTCAACGCTGAGGCGCACCGCTTTGCCATTTCCTTTTTCCGTAAGAAGTCAGCTAAGAACTGGTCGCCAAAAGGATAAAGCGTGCATGGTATACTGAGCGTATGTCTTTTGTGACGCATAAGCAACGAGTCGTCATTTTGCGCGGTGGTACCGGTGTAGACCGCGCTCGTTCAATGCAGTCGGGGCAAGAACTGATCGATTTACTGCATGCTGACGGCCGAGCTGAGCCGATTGATGTTCAGGTGTCGCCGAGTGGTGAATGGCTTTTGCATGGTGTGGTGCGTGATCCAGCCATCGTGCTGGCTCAGGCAGATGCAGCTGTTTCTACCTTGCGTGGGCAATATGGTGAGGATGGTATCTTATACCGTGAATTACAACGACACGCTGTCCCGTATTTTGGTTCTGATCCATATACCACTGGCATTGCGTTTGATAAGCATTTGAGTAAAGACACTGCCAACAAAGCAGGACTGGTGATCGCTCGCCACATGCGTGTATCGAAGAGTAGCTTACCAGATCTCCCACGAGTTGTGAGTAGTATTACCGAATTGATGCCGGCACCGTACATTGTTAAACCAACACACGGTGCTTCCGGGCAGGATATTTTTGTTGCGCACGGTGTTGCTGAGTTGGCCAATGTATTACGGGGAATTCTCACTCGACACGACGATGTTTTAGTGGAGCGACTGGTTGAGGGTAAGGTAATTACTGTAGGAGTGACTGCAGGTTTACGTGGTCAAGATCTATATACCACACCGGCAATTGAGCTCATTCCAACTGAGTCCTATGATCCGCATATGGGTGATAAGATCATCCCGGCCCGTCTATCGAGCAAGGAAAAAGAGGCTGTTGCTGAGGCGGCCAGAGCGGCTCATGTGGCCGCAGGTCTTCGTGACATCTCACGCTCTGATTTTATTGTGACCAACGATGGCGCCGTTGTCTTTTTGGAAATAAATGCTGTGCCTAGTCTGGCACCGGACGCACCAATGCGTGCCGGCCTCTCGACATTAGGTGTTGGCATGGATGAACTGTGGCACCATATGCAGACACGTATATTGCGGTAATTCATACACAATACTTCATGATGCTTTCTCCAAGGCGGTGCTATACTGTGTATAGTTATGAAAAATGAACGTGCAATCATTATGGGATTGGCCTATTTTATAGGCTTCACCACCGCCTTTATTGGATATGGTCTTTCGACCAAAACCTACCTAGCACCGTTGGTGGCGGTGGAGGAAGGCAACAATCTAGCGGCTGTTTCGTCAGTGCTGACACCGGAAACAAGCGATCTGTCAGCCTCGACACCGACTCCTGACAGTGCTGATGACTTGACTATGACGGTTGGTAGCGAAACCCGTTTGATCAGCGCTGCCTACGCTGCCGTGCCAGAGCTTGGTGACGAGGCACACCTCGCGCTTTATGCAGTAACACTCAATCAAAAAACAAAGCAGCTTTTCTTTTGCAAAACGACGGTCAGTACCCCGGATACCTGTACTGCATATATGTATGATTGGGACAAAAATGGCCTCTATGCGGTAGGCAAGGACGGCGCAGCACTGACCTTTAGCTCGTCTACTCTTTCCGCTAAATGGCTTGCCAATGGCGCGTTACGTCTCAATGATTTAGTGAGTGTTTCTGCAGCTGCTCCTTGGGAGTTCTAATACATATTTCAGGTGACTAGAGTTCTATGACAGCGTTATAACGTTAGTCAGGTCAGTTCAATGCTTTTATGCTACACTTGCAAGCAATTGCGAGATTCGTTTAGTGGTAGGATGCGACCTTCCCAAGGTTGAGACAGGAGTTCGATTCTCCTATCTCGCACATATGAGTGACAGAGAATTTGTGTTACGTGCAAAAAAGAAATAGCACTGCATTTTACATGCAGTGCTATTTCTTTTTTTTGTGGACCAGACAGGATTCGAACCCGCTGCCTCCTCAGTGCAAATGAGGCGCTCTACCAATTGAGCTACTGGCCCGTATAGGTGCGCCATATAGTACTATATTGCCAACAATAGTCAAACGCTATAACACACAATGCCTCATTATCCACTTTGTTTTTGGGTATTTTATGCTACTATACCCGCGCAATATGACGTTTGGAGTTGCGACAGCCTATGCTTCGGAAGGTGAAATAGCAGTTCACTTGGCTCCCTCTGTACTTGGATATGTCGGTGGCTTGCCGATCACCTCAACCATGATGGCCACCTGGCTCTCCATGCTGATTCTCATTACGCTGGCTGTGGTCGTACGACGTCGGCTCTCGGTTGTGCCTGGTAAACTACAAAGTATCTTTGAGCTTCTGGTTGGTGGTTTGTATCAATACGTTGAAGAGACACTCGAGAGTAAAAAATTGGCCGCTAGGTATTTCCCGATTCTTATTACCATTTTTCTTTTTCTCTTGGCCATGAATTGGACCGGTCTGCTGCCTGGCGTAGCTTCGATTGGTTTTTGGCAATCACATGGTGAATCGCAGCACCTCGTGCCACTTTTTTATCCGCCGGCTACCGACCTCAATCTCCCGTTGGCGTTTGCTTTCGTAGCTATGTTTGTGATCGAGATGGCCGGTATTACAGCGCTTGGTTTTTTCAAGTATGGCAGTAAATTTATCAATTTTTCATCGCCACTTAACTTTGTGGTTGGCATCATAGAGCTTATTTCTGAAATAGGACGTACGATCTCGTTTTCGTTTCGTTTATTTGGGAATATATTTGCCGGTAAGACATTGCTTACTGTCGCTATCTTCTTTGTGCCGTGGATACTTCCGGTACCGTTAATGGCGTACGAACTCTTTGTAGGTTTTATACAGGCGGCGGTATTTGCGTTTTTAACCTTAACTTTTTTGAAGCTCGCTGTGGCATCGCCACATTGAGTTTAGTGGCCGAGAATGAGCCTGCTCGCGTTGGCTCATGTTTGTCCATTAAAAGTAAACTTCATTATTTATGACAGAAATCGAAACAGCTTTGGAGATCGCACAGATCAATGCTGAATCTATCAAAGCAGTTGCTATGGCATTAGCCGCAGCAGTGGGTGTTTTTGGCCCCGGTCTCGGTATTAGCTTGTTGGTGGCTCGAGGTCTGGAAGCCATTGGGCGTAATCCAGAAGCCTCCGGTAAGATTCAAAGTACCATGATTCTTGGTATTGTGTTCGTAGAAGCGTTGGCTATCTTCGCGCTGGTAGTAGCATTCATCATCAAGTTCGCTTAGTAAGCCGATGGGTATGCTCCATCTACTGTGTGTCGTGCGATGAAATATTGTTCATTCGGTACTAGCCGCATTCACAATATTTTATTTCGACGTCTTGTATCTGAAGCATCCCACCGACTTCCTATGTAAGCTAATTAAGACTTACCATGGATCAACTTATTAACGCCTTCGGCATAGACCTTAAGCTCATTGTTGTACAGATTCTCAACTTCGTGCTGATGTTGGTGGTTTTGTCATACTTTTTGTACAAGCCCATCCTGAAGCTTTTAAAAGATCGCGCGGAGAAAGTTGCCAAGGGCATTCAAGATGCTGAAATGGCAGCTGTTGTCAAAGCTGAAGCGGCTGATGAGAAGCAAAAGATCATTACTGCCGCTAACACCGAAGCGGAGCATATCACTGCCCGTGCTAAGGTGCATGCCGATGAGGCACAGAAGGCAAGTGCGGCAGCAGCTTCAGAAAAGGCAGCTGAGACACTTGCGCAGGCCGAAGCACGTGCAAAAGAAATGAAAGCACAGGCTCTAAAAGACAGCGAGTCAGAGATCGCTAAAGCTGCTGTTTTGGCAGCAGAAAAGATCTTAAAACAATCATAATCATGCAAAACGCATACGCCGCAGCAGTTATACAGCTTATTAAAGATGGGCAAGATGTTGATCAGGTTTTACGTGGACTTGCTACTATTCTGACTGCACGGTCACATGAAAAGCTGTTCCAATCCGTTTTGCGTATAGTTTTGCGGACATTAGAAACACATCAATCAAACGATCGTGTTGTCGTCGCTTCATCTGAAGATGCGATTGCGCTTGAACAGGCGATAGCTGCTTTGGCTAAGCAGGGTGTGACAAAAAAACTCCCGACCATTGTCGACCCCAACATCATTGGTGGCTTTGTGACCGAAACAAATGGTGTGCGTATTGATGCGAGTTACAAACAGACGTTACTCACCCTTTATCAGACAATTACCACATAACATATGAGTACTGCACTAATAGAAAAAATAAAGCAACAGATCAAAGATCTCGAAGTTGATACTACGCCACAAGAAGTGGGTGTTGTACGTAGTGTTGGTGACGGTATCGCCGAGATCGACGGTCTCTCATCGGCACAGATGATGGAAATGGTGGTATTTGCTACCACTGATGGTCTATCTCTGCAGGAGACACTTGAGCAGACCGATGCGCTGTATGGTCTGGTGTTGAACCTGGAGGAGGACGTGGTCAAGGTGGTTGTCTTGGGTGAAACAACACGAGTTAAAGAGGGGGTACGGGTTATGCGTACCAACCGCCTACTTTCTATACCGGTTGGTGAGGCAATTGTGGGGCGTGTTGTTGACCCGCTCGGCACCCCGATAGATGGAAAGGGGGGTATTGCTATGGACAAGCATATGCCAATTGAACGTGTCGCCTATGGCGTTATGGAACGCTCAGGAGTGAATGAGCCGGTACATACCGGTATCAAGGCGATCGACTCTATGATTCCGATCGGTCGCGGGCAGCGTGAGCTCATTATTGGTGATCGTCAAACAGGCAAGACAACCATTGCCATCGATACGATTATCAACCAAAAGTACGAGCCAAAAGAAAAGCGTCCAATTTGTATCTACGTAGCTATTGGTCAGAAGCGCTCCAAGACGGCTAGCTTGATGGCCAAGCTTGAAGCTGCCGGCGCAATGGAGTACACCACCATTGTGGCAACTTCAGCCTCTGAAGCCTCACCGCTACTTTTCCTGGCGCCGTTTTCTGGTGCGGCTATTGGTGAATACTTTATGGAGCAAGGGAGGGACGTTCTAGTGGTATTTGACGACCTCTCCAAGCATGCCAATGCCTACCGCCAAATGTCCCTGCTTTTGCGACGTCCGCCGGGACGTGAGGCGTACCCTGGAGACATTTTCTATCTCCACTCACGACTGCTGGAGCGGTCAGCCAAACTTTCTAAAGAGCTCGGTGGCGGTTCTATTACCGCGCTCCCAATTATTGAGACTCAAGAGGGTGACGTGTCAGCATATATTCCGACTAACGTGATCTCGATCACCGATGGTCAGATATTCCTTGATACCGACCTTTTCAACAAAGGCATTCGCCCGGCACTCGATGTCGGTATCTCAGTGTCACGTGTAGGGTCTTCTGCACAAACTAAGGCGATGAAAAAAGTGGCGGGCAAGATTCGTTTGGAGTTGGCGCAGTTCCGTGAGCTCGAGGCTTTCATGCAGTTTGCCAGTGACCTCGATGAAGACACCAAGAAGCGCATTGAGTCAGGTCGTAAGTACGTTGAGCTTTTGAAGCAGGAACAAAACAATCCAATTCCATTCCAAAAGCAGGTGGTGGCTATTTACGCCGCCAACAACGGTTTATTTGATGATGCTTTGGTTGCGAATACTCACAAGATCGAGTTGTCTTTCCTAGAGTATATGGAACGTGAGTATACAAATGTTCTCTCTGGTATCGAGACTGGTCGTGAGTTAACCGACGAAATTGTTGAGCAACTAAACAAGGCAATTGTTGGGTTTAAAGAAGCTCATGCACAGTTCTATGTAAGTGACGTTGTGTAATTGTAATGTCACCACGGTCAATAAACCAATCATATGGCACTCAAGCAAGTCAAAAACAAAATAATCTCAACCAAAAAGACCGGGCAAGTGACCAAGGCAATGGAAAGTGTGTCGGCAGTCAAGATGCGCAAGAGTCAGGAGCGTGCGTTTGCTGCACGTCCCTACGTGCATACGGCATTACGTATCCTAATGCAGTTGGCTGCGTCACAAGAGGGTCTGAGTCACCCGTTGACGTTTGGTAATACGTCTTCAAAAACCCTGCTGATAATTATTACGAGCGATAAGGGTTTGGCTGGTAGTGTCAACAGTGCGGTCTTAAAGCGAGCTGAGCAGTTTTTGACTACGCACAAGGACGTGGATACCATTTGTATTGGTCGAAAGGCTGCCGACTTTGCTCGTCGGACCGGCCTGTCGATCGTGCATGAATACACCAACGTCCATGATGATATTTCGGTTGCCGACGTAACCGAAATCACTCGTTTGGCAATGGAGAGTTTTTCTGCGGCACAGTATGGCAAGGTAGCAATCACGTATCAAAACTTTCTTTCCACGTTCGAGCAGGAAGCAACATTACGTGCCATTTTGCCGCTTGATCCAACCGAGATCCACTACATCCTTCGTGGCATTCGCCCAAGGGCAGGTAAGTGGAGCCATGACGTGCTTCCTCCGGAGCAAAATATTAGCTACACAGTTGAGCCAAGTGCCGGTGCTGTACTTGATGCGTTGATTCCACAGTTGGTACAGGTCATGGTCTACCACGCACTGTTGGAAAGTAAAGCTAGCGAGCATAGTGCACGAATGGTAGCTATGAAGAATGCTACCGATAAGAGTAAAGAGGTGATCAAAGCGCTCACTATTAAGTACAACAAAGAACGTCAGGCGACAATCACGGCTGAAGTGTCGGAAATTACTGCTGGTGTCGAGGCGATGAAGTAGTGCCAAGTGGCTAAGGGCTTAATCTGAGCCTTTACCACTCGGTGGTACCGAGATTCAAACACTTACAAACCTTATTACAAACGTTATGAACACAGGAACAATTACACAAATTATCGGCCCGATCGTAGACGTACACTTTAAAGACGGTGTACCGGCGCTCCTTAATGCCCTTGAGGTTGTGAGCGAAAAGGGTACGCTCGTGCTTGAGGTAGCACAGCATGTCGGTCTCGACCGCGTACGCGCCATTGCGATGGAAGATACCCAGGGGCTCACTCGCGGCCTTCCGGTCCGCGACACCGGAGCACCTATTTCGGTACCGGTTGGTGAAGAGTCACTCGGTCGTTTGTTCAATGTGCTCGGCACCGTGCTTGACGGTAAAGGCGATGTGGGGGCTAAAGCAACACGTGCGATTCATCAAGTGGCACCTGCTTTTGTGGAACAATCAACCAAGACTGAAGTGTTTGAGACCGGTATCAAATCTGTTGACCTCCTGGCACCTTTTATTAAAGGGGGAAAGGTTGGACTTTTTGGAGGGGCGGGAGTAGGGAAGACAGTGCTTATTCAGGAGCTCATCAACAACGTTGCGACAAATCATGGTGGTTATTCTGTGTTTGCGGGCGTTGGTGAGCGTGTGCGTGAAGGTAACGACCTCTATCATGAAATGGAAGAGTCGGGCGTGTTAAGTAAGACTGCATTGGTATTTGGACAGATGAACGAAGTGCCAGGAGCGCGCGCTCGCGTGGGTCTTACTGGGCTTACTATGGCGGAAGCTTTGCGCGACTCTGGCTCAGGCAAGGACGTGCTTTTCTTTATGGACAATGTCTTCCGCTTTACACAGGCCGGACAAGAAGTGTCTTCACTTCTTGGTCGTGTATCTTCAGCTGTAGGTTACCAGCCGACATTGGCTGAGGAAATGGGTAAGATGCAGGAACGCATTACTTCCACCAAGAAAGGTTCTATTACGTCAGTACAAGCAGTGTATGTGCCAGCTGACGACCTTACCGACCCTGCGCCGGCCACCACCTTCGCACACCTCGACTCGACCGTTGTGCTTTCTCGTGCCTTGGCTTCGCTTGGTATCTATCCAGCCATTGATCCATTGGAAAGTACCTCGACAGCACTTGATCCTACTATTGTGGGAGAAGAACACTACCGCGTTGCTCAAGGTGTGAAGCAAACATTGCAACGCTATAAAGACTTGCAGGACATTATTGCCATTCTTGGTATTGAGGAGCTTTCAGAAGAAGACAAGACTACTGTCTACCGTGCTCGCAAGATCCAGCGCTTTATGAGTCAGCCGTTCTCAGTGGCCGAAGTGTTTACTGGTACACCGGGCAAGTATGTAAAGCTTGAAGACACCATCCGTGGCTTTGGTGAGATCCTAGATGGAAAGCACGATGAGAAAAATGAGCAGGACTTCTATATGAAGGGCAGTATTGATGAAGTAATTGCGCAATAGGTCATGGCAGAGAAAAAACATATTCACGTTACTATTTCCCATGTTGATGGGCCGGTATTCGACGGGCAGGCGCTCTTTGTAGTTGTACCGGGTGTTGAAGGTGAAATGACCATTTTACCGGAACATACTGCGTTGATATCCCCTCTAATTTCTGGAGTCATAAAAGTGAAAACGGCAGAAGGTGCAATTGAAGAGTTTCAGTGTGAACAAGGCACTGTCGAAGTTCATGGTAGTGCTGTATCCGTATTGCTCTAGGGGATAAAAAATAAACTGCGTATCAGTTTGCTTTATACTGAACGCATGCAGGTTTTATTTGTACTGAGTTTTGTGATCATGGCGATTGGTATAGCGCTGGGTGTTGGTGCTTCTACGATTGCACTTGGAAACTTCTTTGCTGCGCTGGCTGATGGAAAAATTGATACAGAAGAGAGACATCTCATGGGAGTTGCTTATGCGATTTTGCGCGTGGCAATGGTAGTAATCGCGGCAGCATTTTTGGTACAGTTAATGCTAGGTTATGTCGGCATCAGTACGCCATACGACGATTTGACCGTGGCTACAAGTTTTGCGTTTTTAATCGTACTTCTCTATGGAAATGCTATTCTAATGACCTATCACCGCATGCCACATAATTTTGGCCCAGCAGTGCAGGTGGCTGGCTGGTATGTATTAGGTATCATGGAAGCACTTGCAACCTTACATATTACTTCATTCTCAGTGCTAACATTTTTGTGGGCCTTTGGTGTGATGCTTACCGCATCAGTAGTGGTAGTGAATCTTGGCATGCATTACTTAGTCGGGCGAGTGTAGTTTTTAAGCAAAAGAACTGCGGCGACAGCCGCAGTTCTTTTGCTACTATTCCTTACCTAATTTTCCAGGGTGGCGGTGGTAAATAATAGGTACGTGAATAAGCGTAATGACAACAGAAAATACCAAACCAAACATCACTGCGTATGCCAATGGTGCCCACATGTCGCCAGCGAAGATCAATGGAACCATACCAGTAACTGTAGTAAGCGTTGTGAGTAAAATCGGCCGCAGACGTGTGCTTGCTGCCTCAATCACTATTTCACGTACGTTTCGATTTGGTGCTTGGCGGCGTAAGTGGTTCATAACATCAATCAGGAGAATTGAATTATTGACGACAATACCTGAGAGTGCGATGAAGCCCATGAGGGAAGGGAAAGAGAGCGCGTTTCCGGTTAATGCTAAGCCAGTCATGATACCGATGAGGGAATATGGCAAAATACTGAGCACATAGCGAGTGTGCAGGTATGAGTTAAACTGCAGCACAAGGATAGCGATCATCAAGAGTAATCCGACAATCAATGCTATAAACATTTCAGTGAATGCTTTATTTGAGGTCTCGGTCTCACCGTCGCCGGTCGATAGAGTGATGCCTGCTGGCATCGAGAGTGAGTTTTCCATCAGAGCAACAGCAGCTGCTTGCGCATCACGGGCGTTACCTTTATCGGTAATATCGGCGGTAACGGTAACAACACGTTCGCCATCTTTGTGTGGTATGGCAGTACGGGCTTCTCGTAGGTAGACCTGTGCAACTGCTGAGACCGGGATGTATCCTTTTGTACTTGGAATCAAAAGGCGTTCAATGTCGTCTATCGTGGCTTTATCTGAACTTTCCGTATCTATTGCGTTTGATAGATTCACATCCATTTTTACGACGATTGGTATGTCATCAGTAAGCGTGGCAAATGAGCTCGCCTCAGCGCCATACACAGCGGTACGAATGAGTTGTGAGATTGTTGCTGGCGCCACGCCATACATAGCTGCCTTTGTGCGATCAAGTTCCAATACGAACTCAGTGGCGTTGTTGTTAGCACTGGTCGCAACATTGACTACGTGAGGAACTTCTCCTTCGATAAGCTGCTTTGCTTGCTCCGCTACAATAGTGAGTTCACGCAAATCGTTCCCGGAGAACGCAAGCGATACAGCGGCACCGGACGGCGGACCATCACTTAATTGTGCGACAGTAACATGTGCAGTACTAATGTTGTTGAGTTGTGGGCGCAATGCATCGATGATTTCTTGACTGGTCAGTTCACGGTTGGAAGCCAAGTTTACAAATATGTTGGCATATTTTTCGCCAGTACCACCACTTAAATACTGGTTGCCACTTCCAACTGTTGTTACAAAAGAAGCGATATCAGAGTAGTCGTATAACATGTCTTCTACTTGGCGAGTTGTCAGGTCAGTGACTTCTTTCGAGGTACCTTGTGTTGTTTCAATACTGACCACAACGTAATCGGCGTTACTGCTGTCAAAAAAGACAACCTTAACAACACCGAGCACTGGCAATAAAATAGCAATGAGGAGCGCCACACGGATACTCCACAAAAACCGTCGCTCGTTACGTTCACTACCTAAAACTTTGTCTAGCAAGGAGACATAGCGTTGTTCAAGTGCATGCGCATAACGTACCTGCTTTTCCTCAAACCCTGTAGTATTACGTCGGTGTAACCAGTGTGCAGCAAAAAGTGGAATGAAGGTAAGTGAAACGAAGAGTGATGCAAAAAGAACGAAGATCAGCGTAAACGGAATACTGGCAATAAACTCGCCTATTACCCCAGAGACAATAAAGAGCCCGGCGAACATTGCGACGGTTGTGAGTGTGCCGGAAATAAGCGGCGCACGAAATTCTACGATTGCTGCCATGGCAGCACTTGTTTTATCAATGGTGGGATCGTCTTTTAGTTTACGATTGATACCTTCCACCATCACAATCGCTGAATCAACCAGAATACCGATGCCGAGGATCAATGCAAAGAGACTAAGAAAGTTGATTGTGTTTCCAGAAAAATACAGACCAATAAAACCAAACAAAAATGACAACGGAATGGCCAAACCAGCGATGATACCTTCACGCCATCCAATCGCAACGATCAAAAGAATCATCACCAATGCCACGGTTTGCAGTCCGGATAGGCCAAGTTTACTCAGGTCATCCTTTATAAGTTGGCCACTATCTTGTACAACAGAAAACTCTGCATCTGCCAGCGGTCCGTTAGTACGCATCTGTTGGAGAAGGGTATGTATCTGTGGCGTGATACGGGTAATGTCACTACCACTTTGCTTGTATACATCTAGTGTAATAGCAGAACGCGACGGTGTGCCGCTATTACTTGCACGTGTAATTGTCTGAGCGGGCGCTAATCCGTTGGTAACAGTGGCTACGTCACGGATAAAAATAGGTTGTTCGGCAATTGTTGCGACAACGATATTTTGTATTTCAGACAGCGAGGCGATGTCACCCGCAAAAGCGATGTTGTATTGGATCCCATTGTTTTCAATCTTTCCGATAGGGAAGGAGGTGTTGGCACTTTTGATCGCGCTCACTAGATCAAGCACGGTCAGGTTGTAGTGTGCCAGGGCATCACTTTTGGCCATCACAGTGACTTCTTTTGCGGCAACACCACCAAATGCTACTCTAGAAATACCTGGAATACGCAGTAGTGCATCTTCTAATTCGTCGGCCAAAACAGAAAATTCTGCTGTAGTTTTATTAGCACTGATGGCTACCGTTAAGATCGGTTGATCATTGTAGTCCACCTGCGTCACAATCGGGTCTTCGGCGTCTGTGGGTAATTGAGGTTTTACCTTGTCAATCTCGTCCTTTAAGTCAGCAATTGATTTGTCAACGTTAGCTGAAGCATTAAAGGTGATCGTAATGAGTGAAAGACCCTCACTCGACACTGATGAAATTGTGTCGACACCAGAAAGGTTAGAGAGAGGACGCTCAAGTTCATTGGTGATTAATGTTTCAACATCTGCAGCTGAGGCACCTGGCAATATTGTTTGCACAACTCCTACAGGAATTACTACCTCGGGTGCAGATTCCCGTGGAATAGCCAACAATGCAAAAATACCGATCGCGAGTAATGCAATCAAAGCTAAGTACGCAAAGCGTGGGTGTTTAATGAAGAAAAACCACATATACTCTACTGGTTTACTTGTACCTTTTGTCCCACTGCGATGCCTCGTACGTCACGAATAAATGTACTGGTAGCAGTGATTCCGTCGGTAATAACAACCCAGTTACCTTGAATCTGTCCCAGAGTGACGGGTAATGCTATCGTGGTACCTTCACTGTTTACTGTAAGGAGTGATGCATTTGTATCATCCAATTTTAATGTCTCAAGGGGTACACGTAGCGTCGCAGTTGTCGTCGCAGGTTCGTATGGGGTGACCTGTACAGTGTCGCCTGATGCTAGCATGGTATCATCTGTAATGATAACAACCTCTCGTTTAAGAGTAAGTGGATCTGGTGCAGATGAAATTGATTTCACTCGTCCTTCCTTTGTTCCCTCGATCAACACTGATTGCCCGACATAAAATTGCGTCGCATCAGTATCTCCTACATATAAGGAAATTTCCAAACCAGATGAACCGGTAATGAGAGCAACGGGGACATTAGGTTGTATATACTCACCAATGCGCACACGCAAAACATCGACGCTACCAGAAAATGGTGCCCGCACTATGGTTTTTTCCAGTTGTGACTGTGCTGCACGTAATACACCGAGTGCTTGTGTGAGCGAAGCTGATGCAATTGAAGGTGTCTGTACACCGGTGGCAGCCAGCCGTGCCTTTTCAAGTGCCGCTGTGGCTGTTGCGAGTGTGGTAAATGCATTATCAACTGCGTTACGTTGTGCAACGAGTGTATTACGCACATTTGCAAGTGCGGGTATATAGGCGGTCACTGACTGCCCATTAAGGGTGTCGCTAGCACTTGCTTTGCTGACCGCAACGGTAAGTGCATCTGTCAAACTGAGCGCATCGGAAATATTTTGTAATGCCAGCGCTTTCGTGCTTTCAAAATCATTACCTTGCTCAAGATTATTCACAGTCTTTTCTAATTCTATTAGGGAATAGTGCAATGCTTTGCGATTCTCGTTTATTGAGACTGCACGACCGTAGCCATTGATGGACAGAGAAGGAGAAAGACTGTCACCATTACTAAAAAATTGGTCAAGGACACTGCGCACCTGCACGTTTGTTGTTGTATGCGTACTCTGTAAAACTGTCAGTACGTTTTGCTCAGCCGTGGTAACACCTCTCTCTGCATCAGAAACTGACAGCTCACTGACTGCAGCGTTGGCTTTGGCTGCCTCATAAGCACCTTCTGCTTGCAAGACTGCGGCACGCTGTGCTGAATTTTCAACTGCTGCAATAATAGTGCCGGCAGTAACATATTGTCCAACAGAAATAGGGACGGTAGTAACCCTGCCGCCAATTTCAAATTGCATGTCTGATTCCTGTGCCGCGCGAACGGTACCGACAAAGATGGCAGTATCATCGGTAGTCAGAGCATTCACAGACGTAAGTTGTACAACCCTGAGTGGAGCTGGGGCTTCAATACTTGAGGGGGTGTTGGTCAGAAGGGTATGGAGTAACAATCCGCCGATAAGCAAAAGAAGGCCGAGACGAATAATACGCTGTTGCTGTGATTGCAACCAAAAAAAAGCTACCAGCTTTTGCCAGCTGGCATGAACGTGCATAATTATTTTCATACTTAGGATTATGACATAAAGTATGTGCGTAGTCAAAGAACTGCGGATAGGTCACATTACTGTTATAATAAAGTACTATGTTTGGAAAATTGAAACAGGCAGCGATCAAAAAAGTGCTGCAATCACAGATGAAGGGGGTGCCAGCTGATCAACAACAGATGATCATGGAGCTGGTAGAGAAAGACCCCAAGCTTTTTGAGAAGATCGCTAAGGAGATGCAGGAAGAACTTAAGAGTAATGGTAACAATCAAATGGCAGCCGCGATGAAGGTTTTACCAAAGTATCAGACTGAACTGACAGCAGCCATGAGTCCGGAGATGCGACAGAAATTGATGCAAATGCAAATGGGTGCTGCAGGAAAGTTTAATCCTAATGGTACCATTAGGCAGTAAGATAACCACAAAGCGCGCGGCCAAAGGCCGTGCGCTTTGTTATCATACC
>QKBW01000053.1 GCA_003245875.1 Candidatus Kaiserbacteria bacterium | reverse complement strand
TTTGCCGCACTGTGCACATGAAAAGTGGTGGAGTATTTCTTTGCTTCTCGTTGGTGGTGTGGCCATATATGTTTTAATATGATGCAGCTTCTAATTGGCCATCGGCAGTAATTATAAGCCAAAGAGTCTTACCTTCAGAAGGGGTGGCCGTCATCGGTTCACCGTTTGTCCGAGTCGCGTAATTGACTGCGATGCGACCGGTCGCCTCATCAATAATGATCGGCTGAGGTGCGATACGATCACCAACGAAAACAGCATTCGTTGCATGATATCCGCTTGTAGAGGACAAAACCGCAACAGCGTAATAAAACATGCCGCTACCACCGCCATCCTCAGTCACGAGAAAGACGTCGTCAACAACGCCGTCACCGTTAAGGTCGGCCTGCGCGTCGTTACCGAAGTACCGTACGGTTGTAACTGACGTTGATTCGGGTACAGTGGGCACCTCTGCTATACCGTCGCGCAACGTAAAAGCCTGTTCATCTATAGTGAGTGTGATGTTCTTTGCATCAATTGTCTTATTTTTTGTCACGGTATCTACCGATTCGCCCGAGGTGACAGCCGGTTCGCCTGTCGATCTTGGATGACCCATTAGCCATAGTATTGCACTGATAACAACCAGTCCGCTTACAACAAACAACGCTGTTTCTTTCTTTTTAAACATGATTGTGTTTATTAGAGTGACGCATGTACAAATACAAAATGATCAGGAAAGCAAAGGTGATAGCTGACAAGAATGGAAAAGTAACAAAACCAAACTGATCGATCACTTTTTGCGCGCAATCGGCATTGCTGCCATCGACTAAACACGGCATGATATTGCCTGTTGTAGTGGTTGCTTTCGGCCACATCTGTTCAATGTACTGGTACAAGGCAACGATTAGACCAAAGACCGAAAGTCCTATTCCGTATAAAGGGAAATATTCTTTATCTTTGTGCCGAAAGGCTAGAATAGCTAACAGGGCTTGTGGGTAGATTGCAATGCGTTGCAACCAGCAAAGTGAACACGGTATGAAACCGAAGTATTCTGAATAGGTGAGAGATATTACTATTGATCCGACTGTGACCGCGATGAGTGTAGGCCATAGGTACTCTTGTGCTTTTTTAGAAAAATACTTACCGTGCCATAAGAAAAAATCAATGTATAAAACCGTGGTGACTGCTAATAAAAATAGTCCACCCAAGGACAGAATGAAGTTTAGATATGTAAGTAGGTCCATGCGATGTATTGTACACTACTATTGTAGTAGTGGGTTACATCAAAAGGTGCCAAGCATTGTCTTGGCACCTTTTGATTTTTGTGTCGAATGCTCCGAACTGTTGAGGCTGTACGAACATGGATGCACGATAATCCTGATGAATTGTTCATCTCTCCATATCAATTTAATTTAATACTGAAATGATATTAAAAAATTAAGAGTACCTACCCTGGGGGCATACCCCCAACCCCGACAGTGACCCCTGAGGGGCTTAGAGATAGCCGTATAGATAAGTCGTTGCAAATATAAAAGAAAAAGCCACCCTCCCGCCGAAACGGAAGGGTTGCTTCAGTTTCGTGGTTGGGTGGCAGACTTCAGACGAAGTCCGGCGAATCCGGATTCTGCGCCATCTGGTCAGCGTAGTAGCTCGCCTCGCCGACCATTGCGGCCGACGTCATGATGGCGAACATTTCGTCGAAGAACGGCTGAACACCGCTCACGCCCGTGACGACACCGCCATAGACCGAACTGCCCCAGAGGCGGCAATCGCCAGGCAGGAGCAGGTGCGGCTTGGTGAGAACGACTTCGCGGGAAGAGAGGCCAGTCCGCCAGGAAAGACGCGCTTTCCCGTAGGCGAACTCCTTGAAGGACTTGCCGTCCCATTTCTCCCAGTCTGCAACATCACCGAACGACTTCTCGAAGAGAATCGGCAGGTCGGCGTCTTCCTGGTACGGAACGCCAGGCTGCAACACCACGACATGCATGTGCGAGCGGTTGACGTTCTCGTTGAACATCGCTTCCTTGATACCAGGCTTCACAAAGGCGTCGAACGCCTCCTCGGCCTGCTTGGCAGTCAGAAATGTGGGATTGGTCATTGGTACCTCCAGTTGGTTGGTCAGATTTTGACGGAAAACAAGAACCACACTTGGGCAGTATCTCGTCGGATTTCGTACATACCAGCCTTCAGGAGAACCTTCTGGCTAGCGGTGTTGTCAGGGTGAGTATAGGCAATCATCTCGCATGTATCAGCGAGACTCTTGCCGTACTGGATGACCGCTCTGGTGGCGATGGTCGCAAGACCTTTGCCACAGAACTCATTGCCGACCCAGTAGCCGATTTCACTCACACATCCGCCTTTTGGCGTGATGTTGATGGTCCCAGCGAGAACACCGTCGGACCATATGCCAAGTCGAATCTTATTGGGATTCGCGGGATGAGTGATGCTCCCCAGTACTGACTCAAGGTCTGGGTACTTAAGGGCGGTCTCATCGTCATGTTGGCTCAGATGGTCGCGGTTCTTGTCTATCAGCTCGAACAATGGTCGAGCGTCTTCTGGAATGAACTGCAAGAGCAAGACACCTTCATCCGAGGTGGCTAGCTCCAATCGTTCGTTGGGCATGTTGCACCTCATTGATGTGGTCAAAAACTGGACGAACAATATAACAAAAATAGTGGTTTGTACATAGTTAGGTTCTAACCTAATCTATACTCATGAAAAAGTGCCCCGATTAAGGGGCTCTTTTACTGGCTCCGCGGGCAGGATTCGAACCTGCGACCAATCGGTTAACAGCCGACTGCTCTACCGCTGAGCTACCGCGGAATATTTGTAGCTCGTACTCAAAAATGAGTAAGGGCATTGTACAGGATTTTGCAATATTTTCAAACAGGCAAATGAAAGAACTGTCCACGGTGGCACATACATCAAAAATAACACCATGTTATGCTTACATATAAGAAGTCCTTTGAGGTTCCCCATATATCTTACTGGTGTTTGATCAGTAGCCATATTTACGTATTCTTATGGTAAATCGTGACGTCCGTTGTGTACACTGCAACAAACTTTTGGCAAAACATGTTATTACGACATGTGGTTTGGAAATAAAGTGTGTTCGTTGCGGGGTATTAAATACGATAGCGGTAACACAAGGAAAACAAATAATGGTTATCGACACCCAAGGAAAGGTACTTTACGTGAATCAGTTTTTATGTGACGAAACGGGGTATACCGCAATTGAACTAGTTGGCAATAATTGTTCTTTATTTCAGAGAGCAGGACAGGACATTGATATGGTGGACGTTTGGGAATCGTCACCAAACAAGAATCAATCATTTGATTTGCAGGCACATGTGCAAAAACAGAATAATATAGCATATCTGGCCCAGATAAATGCATTTCCAGTTTTTGGCGAGGTCGGTACCGTAGCACTTTTTTTAATCCTAGAGACTATCATTGAATAGCAATTAGAAATAATAGTCTAAATATTTATTGTGAAATACGCTCCTATCAAAAAGAACGAGGTCGAACGACTGTGCAGCTTACATGACCTGGGAATCCTCGATACATTATCAGATAAGCGTTTTGATATCATAACTAAACAAGCGTCTGAGATGTTTAATGTACCAATCGCAACGGTAACAGTGATTGATGAAGATAAAGAATTGTATATATCCAAACAAGGTATCAGTGATACTTCTGGTCCAAGAAACATTTCATTTTGTGGGCATGCTCTGTATCAAACAGAGATTATGATTATTGAGGATACACACAAGGATGATCGGTTTGCGGATAATCCCTATGTCATCGGCCCGCCTTATGTGAGGTTCTATGCAGGTAAATCATTGCATCGCAAAAAGGACGAACAACCTATCGGAGTATTTTGTATCAAGGATATTAAACCTCGTAAAATGTCTATACAGGAAATCGAACAATTCCTAACTTTAGCTGCAAAGGCGGAGGATATATTAAATTTGGCTGACCAGTCATGAGGCATGTTTACTTTCTGGTAACATTTTGTATGCTGAGCTCATGCCAGAATTGCCAGAAGTTGAAACGGTGCGATTGCAGCTAATACATGCACTGCGCGGTAAAACAATTGATTTCGTAGAAGTATTCCATGATAAGAGTACCGGTAATGATCGGATGTTCTCAAAGCAGTTGGTAGGGAAGACGATCGCTGGTATT
>QKBW01000033.1 GCA_003245875.1 Candidatus Kaiserbacteria bacterium | reverse complement strand
GTAGGGTAACGCTTTGGAAGAGTTCGCACTCTGTACGGTTAACGGAACGTACTGCGAAATCTATTGTTCACAGTTTGGGAGGGTGCCACTGCCAGGCAGCTGCCCACCCCGAGGTTTGGGAACGTGGGCTATAGTACGAAAAAAGTACTATAAAGTCAATGGTGTTGGCGAGCTGCAGGGAGTATGCGAAAATGAGTAACGGACAGCACGGAGAAACCACCATGACTAACGATCCCGACCATGTTTTTGGGCAAATGCCCCATACCGCAGAACGAGACTTGACGATGCTTGCAGGCCTGCGCGCGATTGCCGGCCTGGATCAACGGGAGTACGGGGGCGGAGCCTCCGACAATCTCGATGAGGTGCTCGCCTCCGATTTTGCCTCTACCAACGATAGGGCGATCAAGTGAACCAACACACCCTTTCCGCCCGGACCAAGCACCGGGCGGTTTCTTTTTGGTATACTCTCCTTATGGCTAAACCACGCGGGAGAGAACATACATCACTGACTGAAACCGCAAAACTGGTAGTACGGGAACTGAAAAAAATACCCAATATAAAAATGATTGCACCGGGTGAAATACGTGTATACCGTAAAGGAACAAGCGGCAGGCGACACCTCACTGCTACCATTACCACCGCCGGCCTGCAGCTGATCATCACCGGCCAAAGTGTTCAGCACATCGCGGTACACACGACGAAGCCACAGTGGGTCATTGACCAACTCAAAAATGCAAAATCCCTGCGGGATTTTGCGTTCAAGAGCCGAGAGCGAACGACTGATGTTTAAGCAGCCTGTCTATATTGATCAATGAGGGACGCAATGTGTGTTTGCAAATGATCCACCATTTTCTCCTCGCTTTCTAGAGCAAATCCCTGCGTGGCCAACTTTGTTTCAATGCTTCTAGCCAATTGCGCGATACGGTTGTTATCTTCAGGAGTAAAGCGGCCACCATTCATAACAATACCATTCACCAACCCGTCGATCGTCCCTTTCGTTTCGTCTGACATAACTTCCAACAAACGATCAAAGTCGATCGGTTTGAGCTCAGCTGGCTGTTCAGCTTTTTTGAAAAAATTGAATCTCATACGTGTATGATAGCACAAAAGGCCAGAAGCAGAGCTTCTGGCCTTTTGCATCACCTAAAAAATCTGAAACAAACTCTCGTTTATTTATTCTTGATTTTCTGTCGTTGTCCACCCATTACCTTACCGAGTTTACGGCGCTGTACAATAAACTTGTTACTATACTTCTTTGGTGAACGAGTCTTCTGACCCTTACCGGTTGGACGACCCTGTTTGGTACGTGAGCGCTTATGGCCACGTGGAGCCTTGCCTTCGCCACCTCCATGTGGGTGATCAACAGCGTTCATGGCCGAACCACGTGTCTTTGGTCGTAGGCCAAGCTTACGTGCACGTCCTGCTTTACCGAGATTGATCAAACGATTTTCCTCATTGCTCACCTGACCAACTGATGCCCAAGCGGTTGAGATGATCTTGCGAATTTCGGTTGAGGGTAGCTTGACCTGTGTGTACCCTGCGTCGTGGGCCACCACTTCGGCGTATGTACCAGCACTGCGCGCAATACGTGCACCAGCATCCGGCTTCAATTCAACGTTGTACACAAAGGTACCTAATGGCAAATTGCCAAGCGGCAAACGGTTACCAACGGCCACCTTTGCGTCATCCGCAACGACGAACGTGTCACCAACCTTTACGGTCTGTGGTACCACCACATAGCGGCGTTCACCATCCTTGTACAATGCAAGCGCGATGAATGCAGTACGGTTTGGGTCGTATTCAACTGACTCAACCACTGCCGGGATACCCTTCTTGTTATAGCGGAAGTCTACCTGTCGGTAGGTACGCTTTACCCCAGCACCGCGATGCAATGTCGTAGTGCGACCCTGGCTGTTACGGCCACCGGTCGAACGCTTCCCTTTTGTCAAAGCTTTATGTGGAGCGTTCTTGGTTGAAGACAACTTCTCTTTGTAGTCGACCACGGTCATACCGCGACGGCCGGCTGAAGTTGGATTATATTTTTTCATAATGATTCTTTGTGTCTAAAATAGACAGGCGTTACTTTGCAGGTACCATTGGTACCTATACTTGTAATACTTATACCAAGGTAATTGAGTCACCGGCCTTGAGGTAGACATATGCCTTCTTCAAGCCCTGCTCTCCGACCATACGGCCCTTTGCGCGTGACATAACTTGGCGTGGCTTTTTATTAACGATGTTTACCTTCACCGGCGTCACATTGTAGAGCGCGCGCACTGCGTCAGACACATCGTGTTTGGTTGCAGTACGAGTGATAACGAACGTATATACGTTCTGGTCACCCTTACTGATTGCCTTCTCTGTGATACGTGGCTTGATAAGCACACGAGAGAGATCACGATCGGTTGAACGAGCAATGCTAACCACCTTTTCTGTAGTGCTCTTTTTCTTATTTCGACTGAATAATGCCATGATGTTTCTTTAGCTCTGTAATAATGACTACGCCACACGTGCAGCCAAAACTTCTAACGCTTTTTCAGGAGTTGCCATAATGACATACTTGTAGGTCAAAAGGCTAACCGGGTTGATATCTTTTACTTGTACAACCTCAAGCTGACCAAAGTTGCGGAAACTCTTTTCGGCTGCTTCATCACGTGAAGACAAGACGATCAAAGCTGCGTTCTTTCGCTTGGTTGCCAAGTCGGCATATGTACTGCTAGCCAAAGCCTTCAACACCTCCTTCGCTTGTGCTGCTTTTGGCTCAGCAAAGGTAAGTGCGTCAACAAAGATCATTTCACTGTCGGCAAACTTCTTTGACAGTACTGAGGCAAGTGCCTTAGCACGAGCCTTCTTGTTGATCTTCTTGCTGTAATCCTTCTCGCTCTTTGGACCATGAGCAACACCACCACCAACCCAAATCGGGCTGCGTCGTGAGCCGTGACGAGCGCGGCCAGTACCCTTTTGCTTCCATGGTTTTTTGCCACCACCGCGTACTTCGCCACGATCCTTTGTGTTTGCATTTCCGCTTCGTGCATTGCTCTGCATGGCAACGACTACCTCGTGGACCAAATCTGGATTCCAGGTGACACCAAACACCGTTTCCGGTAGTTTCACCTTGCCGGATTCTTTCCCGGCCTGATCGAATACTTTTGTTTCCATACCTTAAACGCTACGAACCTCTACTAATGATCCTTTTCGACCAGGGATAGCTCCCTTAATAAGCAAGACGTTATCAGCTGGGTTGACCTGCATAACCGTAAGATTCTTTACGGTAATACGATCACCACCCATACGACCTGCCATGCGCAAGCCCTTGATCACACGACCGAAACCAGTTGCTCCGATAGATCCTGGTTCACGTTCTGAGTGCTTCTGACCATGTGTGCGGCGTCCACCGCCAAAACCATGGCGCTTCACCACACCTTGGAAACCCTTACCCTTACTCTCTGCAGAAACTTGTACCAAGTCACCTGGAGTAAAAACAGAAGCATCAAGTGTCTGGCCATGCTCGAATCCTGCAACAGATTCATCACCATTGTGGCGAACACGGAATTCTTTCGTGTGAGCAAAAGCCGCTTTTTGCTGAGCCTTGGCCACACGAGACTCCTTTTGTTCTACAGTACCAACCTGTACCGCTTCATAGCCGTTGGTCTCCTTAGTTTTCACCGCAGTGACCACGTTCGATGCAACGCGTACGATTGTTACCGGATGGGCAACACCAGTCTCGTCAAAGACCTGAGTCATGCCATCTTTGGTCCCTAAAATAAATTTCATTTATTCTCTGAACTAGCTAATAAATGCTTTATGAGACCACCAAACGAGAAACCGCGCAGTTTTGCTGGGCGGACAGAAGTCAGCACGCAAAATTGCGCGGTTTCTGCCCATTGGTTCTCCAGGGTGCAAGCACCCCTTCAGCGAACATAGGTCTTTAAAAGCTGGCGCTACTATACCGCATTTCAAGTATTTTGCAACCAAAAACACAAAGCGGCGAGCCTTTGGCCCGCCGCTTTGTGTTTGTACACTAATGGCTTACATCATCTTCACGTCAATGTTGACTCCCGAAGGAAGTGACAGGTTGGTTAAGGCCTCAATGACCTTACCGCTCGGATTCATGATGTCGATAACACGCTTATGGGTGCGCATTTCGAATTGTTCTCGCGCATCCTTGTGGACGAACGTTGAACGGTTAACCGTGTACTTCTTGATTTCGGTTGGCAATGGAATCGGCCCCACGACAGTCGCATCAAAGCGCTGTGCAGTGTCGATAATTTGCTTTACCGAGGCATCGAGTATCTTATTTTCGTATGCACGTACGCGAATACGAAGCTTTGCGATCTCGTCTGCCTTTTTTTCAGTCGTTTTAGTAGCCATAGTGTCGATGATCTAGTTACTAGAGTTAGGCAATGATCTTTGTTACCACACCGGCACCAACAGTCTTACCACCCTCACGGATAGCAAAGTTTTGCTGAGCTTCAAGCGCAACTGGAGCTACCAGCTTTACCTTGAAGGTTGCGGTATCACCCGGCATTACCATTTCAGTACCATCTGCGAGTGTTACGTCGCCGGTTACATCAGTGGTACGGATGTAGAACTGTGGCTTATAACCAGAGAAGAATGGGGTGTGACGACCACCTTCATCTTTGGAGAGGACGTAAACCTCAGCCTCAAACTCGGTGTGTGGAGTAACGCTGCCAGTTGCAGCCAATACCTGACCACGGTGTACATCTTCCTTCTTGGTACCACGAAGCAAAACGCCGGCGTTGTCACCAGCCTGTGCTGAGTCGAGTGACTTGTTGAACATCTCAACACCAGTTACGGTTGTCTTAGTGGTTGGCTTGATACCAACGATCTCAACCTCCTCACCTACCTTGACCGCACCACGCTCTACACGACCGGTTACTACCGTACCGCGACCTTCAATAGAGAAGATGTCCTCGATCGGCATAAGGAATGGCTTGTCGAGCTCACGTTCTGGCTCTGGGAAGTACTCATCCATTGCGTTCACCAATTCCAAGACTTTGGCCTGGTAGTTAGCGTCGCCTTCAAGAGCCTTAAGAGCTGAACCGTGGATAATTGGTGCGTTCGCACCATCAAAACCGTTGTGGGTCAAAAGCTCACGGAGCTCTTCTTCAACGAGCATTAGCATTTCCTCATCATCAACCATATCGCACTTGTTGAGGAATACAATGATACGTGGTACACCCACCTGCTTGGCCAAGAGCACGTGCTCACGAGTCTGAGGCATAGCACCGTCAGTCGCAGCAACCACGAGAACAGCACCGTCCATCTGCGCAGCACCAGTGATCATGTTCTTGATGTAGTCAGCGTGACCTGGCGCATCAATGTGCGCGTAGTGACGCTTTGGGGTTGAGTACTCAGAGTGAGAAAGAGAAATGGTGATACCACGAGCCTTTTCTTCTGGGGCTTTATCGATATCATCAACCGCCTTGACGTTTGCGGTGTAACCCTCAGCTTCATGAGCCTTCAGAGTAGTAAGAATAGCAGCAGTAAGTGTGGTCTTACCATGGTCAACGTGACCAATAGTACCAACGTTTACGTGCGGCTTTGAACGATCAAAATCTGACATAAAATTAGTAGATTGTAATGAATAAATTACCGCACGCAGCTGTTTGTGGAGACACAGGCACATGGTGAGCAAAGAGAAGCAACGTCACGAGAACAGTTACGCTGCCACTTCGCACTCACTTGTGAAAGAACTGTGTATACTCATGCCTACGCCGCTCCACAAAATAGGTCGTGCAGTGGTCGCTATAGTACCAAAATAAGATACTTTTGCAAGCAAAACGCATGGCTTTTGGCCATGCGTTTTGCTTGCATATGTCAAAATCCTATTTAAAACACGTCATCTCACAGCGCACACCTGCCGAACCAACGTATACAGTAGCATATAAGGCCCACGTAGTACCCGAATGGTTTACATCACAACTGGTACCACGGTAGGTCGTATCCAAACCAAAAGTGTCATTTCGTTCACTTTTTCGAGTAAGTCCACAATACTTGTAACCACTTACTGTAACTGAGCTCGGTTGTTGAGTTCCTCCTCCCCAAGGCAATTGACTAAAGCCGATGTTTTTTACATCATCTGCCGTCACAGTCGTATACGAAAATGAGCTTATGGCACTCAGATCAGCAGCAGTTGAGCAGTTGTTTCCGTTTGCGTCACAGTATTTATTGGCAAGAACATTGCTTGCCGTTTTTATATTATTAGAAACTTCAAAATTATCCCAGACATACAGATTATCCGTACCTGGCATCTCAAGAGTTGTGTATGTTTCATCAGCTGCAGATCCCTTAAAACCAGGTTTTATTTGAAACTCCTGTGTCCCTGACGCATTAAAAAAGGAGTTGCTGTTTGCGTAGGATGTTAGCCCTCCAACACTCAAAGCACCGACCTTTGCTTGTGCAACACTGCCGACAGTAATAGGTGCATCCGTATTGGTGGTAGCAATAGTACCAGCACCCGGTTCAGACCATTCTCCTTGTGTGTACGAATAACCGATTAAAAGTGTGCATACAATAGAGAGCGGGACCAACGTTTTAAGAGTTTGCATATACATATTCATATTTTAATAATACTATCAATTATCTGTCTCAGAGGCTGATATTGTTAATAATACTTCATACCGTTTTTGCAGAGGCACATCTTCCAAGGTTGCACTCACAAGCGTGTCCAACTTTGCCAATCTCTCTGGTATAGTCGGCACACCAACCATCGGAACAGTCTTGTCCTCAACAACTGGCGACACATCATCAGCTGGTGTATGCACGATACCCTTATAAAGATACAGCCCTGTTGCTAGCGCAACAACAAAAGACACTAACAGCAACAGCAAAATCTTTCTTGCTGGCCTTTTGATTACAGGTGCATTTGCCGGCCACTGAAAGGATGTCTTGTTGGGTTTTCTATCCATAAAGTAAATTATTAACGTTCTATAATCTCAGGAAGTATTTCTACCGTAGCAGACGCTATCTCTTGGTAATTGGCCCCACTTAAATCACTACAAGAGAGACGAAAGACTGTAAGTGTATTCACTGGCTGTGATGTTTCTGTACCCGAGATACCAGACCATGAAAATGAACTTACCCCTCCAGGGTTTGATTGAGAGAGATCACAGGCAGTAGCATTAGTAGACTGCCAGGTAAGCGCAACAGTATTACCTTTTCGGGTAACCTGCGGCGTAACGGTGAGTGTCGCGGTTGGGACTGAAGCGACACAACTCCCTCCCGGATTGCTAAGGTCACATATGTAGCCGGTTGTACATGTAGTGGGTGTTTCTGTACACCATTGATCAGTGGTTACTTTTGAAAGCAAATCAGCACTACAAGCCACCGATGCTGTACACGGTGTGCTGTATGTAACACCGTTTAGCCGCAACCAGCCAATAACATCAGAACCCCATGCAAAACCAGAAAGAGAACCTCCAACAGCAGATGCTTGATAATTGTTAACCGAGCATGAACCGCTACTATTGTCACAATTCAGCGAGACCCAACCATCCCAGCCTCCGGCAGAGACATCAAGCAACCCCGTGCAATCATGGTTGGCGGTTACCACACAAGCACGCGCCCAGCCTTCGAGCTGATTAGTGCCAATATTTAGCCGGGCATTACATGCCCCTGTACCAGGGCAACCAGCAAGACCGCCAAATTTGATCCACCCAACGTTACTACTCCAAGCGTAGCCGGTAAGGTTTTTGTCAGTACCAATTTGCACTCCGTATCCTGGTCCACTAAAACTTACCCACCCAACGTTACTACTCCAAGCATAGCCGGTGAGAGAAACTGAACCGGTCCAGACCGCCTGCGCGCTTGGTACCAACAAGAAGAAGACGAGAAAAAGAGCAATGCGTAGTATGTTCATTAGTACCAGTATACCAACGAACCCGAGTGCTTAAACGTGTATAAAATATACTTTTGTGTATAACAAAAGGTCGCGGCTTTGCCGCGACCTTTTGTTATAACGCACCTCTACGCAATACCTCTTGCTTTTTTGATATCAGCAGCCACGTTTGGCGGCACTACTTCATAATGATCAAATTCCATGGTCATGCTGGCACGTCCCTGTGTCATAGAACGTAAGGTATTTGTGTATCCAAAGAGTTCAGACAATGGCACGTGGGCATGGATGATTGTTTTACCACCCATTTCTTCAGTGCCTTCCACCTGACCACGCTTGGAAGAAAGATTACCATTGATGTCACCCATGTACTCACCCGGTGTGCGGACCTCCACCTTCATGATCGGTTCAAGGATAACTGGGCTGGCCTTGGCTGCCGCGTCCTTGAAGGCGTTAATAGATGCCAACTTAAAGGCGATCTCAGAAGAGTCAACATCATGGTAAGTACCATCAAATAGCTCAACTGAAATGTCTTCCATCTTGTAGCCAGCCACAAAACCACGACTCATTGCTTCCTTTGCACCCTTCATAACTGCCGGGATATATTCGTTTGGAATCACACCACCCTTGATGTTATCAACGAATTCAAAGTGCTCATCACGGGTAATATTCTTTGGCAACTTCTCCTCTCCTTCCGGACGTGGCTCAAGTGGTTTAATACGAATCTTCACGTGACCGTACTGACCACGACCACCAGACTGCTTAATGTACTTGTACTCAGCTTCAGCTTCACGTTGAATGGTCTCACGGTACGCTACCTGTGGCGCACCAATATTAGCCTCAACACCAAACTCACGTTTCATACGATCGACAATAATATCGAGGTGCAGCTCACCCATACCTGCAATAATGGTTTCGAGGGTTTCCTCGTCGGTAGAAACTTTAAAGGTTGGGTCTTCGTCGGCCAAACGCTTGAGAGCAACACCCATTTTTTCTTGGTCATTTTTGGTCTTTGGTTCCACACGTACTGCAACCACCGGTTCTGGGAAGGTGATCTGCTCAAGAATGATCGGATTAGCTTCATCACACAATGTATGAGAGGTCTTCACCTCCTTCAACCCCACCATAGCAGCAATTTCACCGGCGTATACTTCCTCAACCTCAGAACGCTTATCAGCCAACAGGCGGACAATACGGCCAACACGTTCTTTATTGCCGGTCGATGAGTTCAAAATATATGTACCTGCTTTTACGGTACCAGAGTACACACGGAAGAAAGCTAGCTGTCCAACAAACTTGTCGTCCTGGAGCTTAAAGGCAAGCGCAGCAAATGGTTCGTCGTCTGACGGATGGCGCTCAATCTCGCTGTCGTCTTTTGGATTAATACCGGTAACCGGTGGCAGATCAGTTGGTGCTGGCAGGTAATCAACCACGGCGTCAAGTACGAGTTGTACGCCAATATTCTTCAGTGCTGAGCCAACCAAAACCGGGAAGATCTCGCAAGCAATAACTGCTTTACGCAAGGTCTTTTTCAAATCTTCATTTGTAGGTTCATTTCCTTCCAAATAAGCCTCCATTAAAGCGTCATCATGGGCTACCACTCGCTCAATCATTTCTGCATGCCACTTTTGCGCTTCGGCCAACATGTCCTCAGGTACTTCTTCTTCAGTTACCTGCATACCCATTTCCCCACCGAAACGGTAGGTCTTCATAGTAACCAAGTCGATCACTCCAGAGAGAGAATCTTCACGACCGATCGGCAACTGAATGCGAACGGCTTTCTTAGTGAGACGATCTTCAATTGATTTGATGGAGGCATCATAATCGGCACCGAGTTTGTCCATCTTGTTGATGAAACAGAGACGAGGAACGTTTGCCTCATCGGCGTAACCCCAGTTGGTCTCAGTTTGAGGCTCCACACCAGCAGCGCCGTCAAATACCACCACCGCACCGTCCAACACACGCATTGAACGCTTCACCTCAGCAGTAAAGTCGATGTGCCCTGGGGTGTCGATGATGTTGAACGTGGTCATCAGATCTCTATTGGTACGATCTGCTTCCATTGTTTTGGTCCAGTTACAAGAAATAGCTGCTGAAGTAATGGTGATACCTCGCTCTCGCTCCTGCTCCATCCAGTCAGTAACAGTAGCGCCATCGTGCACTTCACCTATCTTGTGTGACACACCAGTATAGAAGAGTACACGCTCTGATGTGGTAGTTTTACCGGCATCAACGTGTGCCACAATACCGAAGTTACGTGTGCGTTCAATAGGAAATTCTCGAGCCATAATAATATTATTCAATAATTATATAGTGTAATAAATTGCGATCGTCTCTCCTTTGGTGACACAGCGGCGGGCCTTCGGCCCGCCGCTCTTCTACCCCTACAAAGAAAATAGAAAAAGCCACAAAGGCAATGCGCGCATACTATACGGTATTTGCAACGTAAGGGCAATAGTCAAACTAAATCTTACAAGTATGATGGTGCCCTTGCTAAATCAGCACAGGAGTTATTTTTTCTTTACTACTATATGTTCTACCAAAGCCGCCATCGGACACCAACCGAACGTAGCCGAGAATATGAGTCCTCCAGAGACAATGATCGGCAGCAACAAAAACCACGCACTCACAAAGAAAACTCCAGCCACACCAATCAATATCAGGGTAGCAGCTACCACAAACGCTCCGCGCAACGCTGGGATATCGCCAAGGGTAATTTTTTCAAGCGTGCTTTTTCGAGAAAGTGGAAACATAATTTGATTTATTTTGTACTTAAGAGACAGAGCATACCATGTTTACTTTTTTACAGAAACAAGAAATGCGGGCAAGATAATAAGCGTCAACACTGTTGAAAGCGAGAGTCCAAACACAATGGACCACGCCAAACCAGACCAGACCGGATCACTGGCAATGGTAAGACTACCAAGGACAGTGGTGAGTGAGGTGAGAAGAATCGGACGCAGACGTAAAGCCCCCGCAGCCAGCAAGGCTTCTTCGTAAGACACGCCATCAGCGAGTGCTTGTTCAACATACTCCAAAAATATGATGGCGTTATTAACTACAATACCGATAAGCGCAATAAAGCCGATGAGCGCAGTAGCGGTCAGATAGATCCCAAAACCATGATCGAGCAATGTAAAGCCAAACAAAATACCGATCAAACCAAGAGGCACCGTGAGTAGCACCAGCCCAGGTGTACTAAATGACCGATATTGGGCTACTAGGACCATATACACCATGACCAAAGCCACCAGCATAGCAATGCCAAGATCACGAAAGTTTTCCAAGGTCATCTCCCACTCACCGCCCCACTCGATGGAGATTTCTTCGCCGGTATCATTGGTCAATGTCATACCAAATAGTCCCCAAGAAGAAACTGTGTACCCAGGTAATTGTCCAGAGACCAGGTGGTGTATCGTGTCGATCATGACATAGACAATCGAACGTCCCTCAACCTCAGCGGTCACATAGGCTATCGGAAGCGCACCCTCAAAATACTGCACCTGTTTCTGTACCTCATATGTCTGTGTCGTCACATCAGCAGCCGACACCACGTGCCCTGTTTGGTTCGGCAAAGAAACCTGTTGCATACCAGAAGGAGATGAACGAAGTTCGGCTGGCACACTTACCAAAAGCGGTATCCGTTCTGGTGTATCATTCACAACTTCAGCAATTTGCAGCGGTCCGGTTAGTACCGAAAACCATGTGGTCGCATCAGCAGTAGAAACACCGGCTGCAGCAATAGCCTGATCATCCAATACATACCGCACTGATGAAACCGGGGCGGTATAGCTTGTATATACATCAACCGCGCCAGGTACTGTAGCAAGCAATGATTGGAGAGACTGCGCGACAGCCGCCTGGTCCGCCGGAGTACCGCTAATTTTTGCAACGAAGGTCGCCTGCACCGGCGGACCAGGCGGCTCCTCCATAAATCGCACCTGCGTTGCCGCCTCTCCCAAAGCTGCCACGGTAGCTGCACGCAACCGTGTCGTAACATCAGTAGAACTTTCTTTACGGTCAGTACTGGCTACCAGATTCACACGTATGGTTGCCTGGTATGCTGCAACACGATTGGCAGCACCTTTGAAAAGACCATTGAAATCAACTAGTGGTTGCCGGGCGATAAAGACCTGTTGTGAAGTCACCATCTGATCTGCTGCCAATACCTGCACGACGCTATTCGTAAACACTTCTGTTTGTTCGCGACTATTGCCTGCTGATACATCAATGTAAACATACAACTGATCACGATCGGCCTTCGGCAACATTTGAAAATGTACGAAACCAGAGAGCGGCAAAAGTATTGCAACAGCAAACAGCCCACCGGCACTCCACAGCAACACGCGACGTATCTGAGCAGACTGAATGATACGACGCAGTATTTGTAAGTAATTGTGTGTTAGCCATTCAAGTGCGCGTCGACATACTGCACTAACTGCATTTGGTTTTTCCCCGACCCGAAGCAAATACACCGCCACAAATGGTGTGATTGTTATTGCAATACCCAATGCAGCGATCAAAGCGACCGGCACAAAGAACGCGATTGGCCCCATGTACGGCCCCATCATGCCAGTGATATAAAACATCGGCAGAAAAACGACAACCGAGGTAATCGTGGAGAGAACTAAGCCAGCACCAACTTCATGTACCGCCTCCGCTGCAACACGCGCGCGACTCACCTCACGCATCTGATGATGGGCACGCTCCAAGTGCTCATACACAATATCAACCACTACGATCGACGCATCCACCAAAAGACCAAGTGAGAGGATAAGTGCGAAGAGCGTAATACGGTTGATTGTTTCTCCCGCCACAAAACCAATACCGAGAACCGCAAAAAAGGTCAGCGGCACGGTTATCAAGACAACTGCGGCAGCTCGTGCAGACAAGAATAAAAGCAGGATAGCTGCTACGATCAAAATAGAGGTAAGAAGGTTGAAGGTGAGTCCATTTATTTCTCTCCCCGCCACCGCACCATCGTCATGCACGATTTTGTATGAGATATCGTTAAATTCCGGTTGTGCAAGATATGCATCAAGTTCCGCGGCAACTGCGCGCGTCACTGTTGGAGCGTTTGTTCCGGCGCGTTTTGCAACACCCAGCATAACTACTTCATGTGGTAATCCATCACTTCCCGCATACAGTGTGTATCCATGGCGTGATGAACCACCGGCATACACCTCCGCAACGTCGCGTACGCGCACATTGGTGGTTAACGGAAGCAAACCAACAGCAGTAGCCGTATCAGCACTATGTTCTATCGTCGCACCAATGGTGTACTGGTCGCCTTCAAAACCGGAAGAAACAATACGAAGATCAGCATCAGCCAGCACCGAGGTCAGTGTTGTGATAGAGACTCCGGCATCAGCTAATGCTTGTGGATCAACCGACACCACCAAGGCCATTGCATCTCCACCCGCGACAGTAAGCTCGCTTACCCCTGGTACCGCCAACAGACTCGGTCGCATATCCAGGACCGCTTGTCGCACATCATAGACTGTCCGATCGGTAGAACTGAAGACAGCCTGTACCACCGGAATTGTTTCCGGGTTGATTTCCTGTACATTAACCGAACTCACCGCACCAGTCGCCATTGCCTTTCCACCCTCAAGACGTGTCAGAATATCTGCCTTTGCCATTGCGGTATCTTCCCCTACTTTAAAAATAGTGGTTGCAAAGAGTTGTCCACCGTCATGTGCTTCAATAAAAATATCATCAATGCCAGGAATCACCTGCAGCTGCTCCACGAGGTCATATCCAATACGACGCATCATCTCATCGTTGGTAGCACCATCATAGGTAATAGAGATGACAAATGCCGGGCGAACGATTTCCGGATTATATTGCTTCGGCATCGCTAAAAATGCCACAACACCGAACAACACCAAACCGATGAACACCATTATGGTGAGCGGGTGGTTGTCAGCAAAATAATGTGTGATCTTGGCAATAAAACGATCCATATTTAGAGTGCAATACCTGTAGCCGGTAAAATATCCTCTGCGGTATCGTGTTCGAGAGTTACCAAAAGTTCATCGCCACGATCATGGACAACGATCACAGGAATACGATCTCCAGATTGTGTAGTCACATACGGCCCCGTCATGGCAAATGACAAAAACTTGCGCGGCATCACTTTCAACACATCGCGTGGTGCAATCGGCAATGCCAAATCGCCAGTAAGTGTAGTACCGGCAGGATAAGCAACAGACAGCGCAATAAATGCAGTGATACCACCTCCGTGTGCCACCGGCACTACACGATCGACAACGCCAACGACCTCTCCCTTCTCATACAAAACCACACCGGGCATTAATTGTGCACGTAATTGCCCGGGCACACTCACCTCTACTTCACGCGCACCATCGCTGGCAATTGAAAAGAGCGGGGTCCCCGGTTGTACAAACTGACCAGGGTCAACCAATACATCAGTTATAACACCATCATATGGGGCACGAATCATACCAAGTGCCAACTGTGCATCGGCGGCAGCCAGCTCAGCATCAGACAATGCTGTGGACAATTCGCTACTGCGAAACGCATATAACTGTTGCTCAGCTCGAACGGCACTGGTCACATCAGCACGATACATGCCTTCATCTGAGGAGACGGCTGAAAGCGCTGTGGTGTCCCCCATCTGTGCTACCTGCGAACGTACTGATGCGATTGAGCTCGCAAAAGTGGAGATCTGTGCACGAAGCGTTGCGAATGTGGTCAGACGATCGTCATCACGACTCAGTACCGTGCGATCATAAAACACACTTTCCGATCGTGCATACACCTCTTCTAGTTTAGTAATGGTCGTATACAAGTCTTCGGCAGCTGACATCACTGCGTCGGTCGTAGTAGCAGTAGCCAGTGCCATAATGACATCTGTTCCATCACCACCGTTTTGCCAGGCTAACAAAAACTGACCAGGGGTTTGTCCATAGAGTGCATCCGTCACCTCATCATACAGATCTCTACTTTGTACCGTAAATAACGTACGGTTTTCTTGCACAAATGAGAGCATGGTCGGCAGAGAGACAGTGAGCTGATTGGCTGTAGCCTGTAATTGTTGCGAAAGCTCAGCGACACGATTGGCATTAGCCGCAGAAGTTATTTCTGCTGTTACCGCCGCCTCTTTGGAACTACTGCGCGCAGTCATGGAAGCTAGTGCACTATCCAAGGCACCACTGTTTGCAGTCGTCACCCGCAAAGCACCACCGTACGCAGTTACGTCACGCTGTGCAGACAACACTGGGTCAACAACCACCGCCAATACATCACCCTGATGCACCACCATGCCTTCGCGGCCAACCAGCGTCTCCACAGTGCCAGACTGTTTGGCGGCAATTGCACTCTCATATTGCGCCGTTACCACACCGCGTACCGGCAGAGGGTAGGTATCTTGTGGTTCGTATACCGGCGCCGTAGTACGTACTTCTTCATTAACAACCTCTGAGCGATTACTATGAAACCATATAAATAAAAACAGCAGCGCTAGTATCACTGCCCCAACACGTAGTATCGTTCTTTTTTCCATGCGCGGTAATATACCCTATAGGGGTATATATGTAAAGTGTTTTTTATGGTGTGGTGTGCTATG
>QKBW01000025.1 GCA_003245875.1 Candidatus Kaiserbacteria bacterium | reverse complement strand
AGAGTTTGGGGAAACGTTACGTTAGACGGCCGGGCTTCACCCGGCCGTCTTTTTTTATTAAAAAACCGCCGGGCCAGGGAAGTACTCGTTTACGAATACTTACCAAGCCCGGCGGCGAGGTGTCAGCTGGTCTCCGGTGGGAGTAAATGGCCGTATTTGAGGCGAAGTTCGGCCATGGCTGCTTGGCCCACGGCTCTGATCTCGTCGTAGTGCGACTGCGGCGACAGGCTGGGCATCATGCGCCAGCGCAGTTCTGCGATATGGTATTCATATCGCTCACTCGGTGACATGTCGGTCACCTGCACATGGGCCATTTGCGTGGTCGCATTGCGACTCAGCTCGTCAGCGAAGAACCGTTCTTTCAGATGACCAAACATTAGTTTCTCCCTGGATAAGTGCAGTCTGTTAGTAGCTTACCGAAAAAACAGCAAAAGTCTAGCCGTTCGTTAAATTTTTTGATACACTGCTTGTCCACCTGCCTCGGTGGCGGAATTGGTATACGCGCACGACTCAAAATCGTGTGCCGCAAGGCGTGAGGGTTCGACTCCCTCCCGAGGCACAAATTAAATTTGTAGTTATAAACACCTGGATGAAAACATGGTGTGGTAGAATAAAAATATAGCGGGAATGGCGGCAAAATGCGGAGCATTTTGCCGCGTGAATAGTGTTTATTTTCTATGGCAGCTTTTAAAAACGACTCGATTTTCTGGGTGGAACTGGACAAAATTGTTCCCAATCCGTATCAGCCACGGCGCGAATTTGATGAATCAAAACTCAAGGAACTGTCCGAATCGATCCGCATGTATGGTGTCTTGCAGCCGCTGACCGTCAGTCGTATTGAAGTCTCATCTGAAGATGGCTCATTCCATACTGAGTATGAACTTATTGCTGGTGAACGTCGTTTACGCGCTTCAAAGCTTGCTGGGTTGGCGCAGGTCCCAGTGTTGATCCGTGAAGGAGAAGAAAGCGAACAAGAAAAGCTGGAGCTGGCCATCATTGAAAACTTACAGCGTGAAGACCTTAATGCGGTTGACCGCGCGCTGGCTTTTCGTCAATTGTCTGATGTGTTTGGGCTTTCTCATACACAAGTAGCTAAGAAGGTAGGACGTTCACGTGAGTATGTGAGCAACACTATTCGCTTGCTGGCTCTTCCAGACTACATGCTGCAATCCCTAAAGGAAGGTGATCTGGGTGAAGGACACGCACGTACACTCCTCATGCTTAATGATAGGCCAGAAGAACAGGATACGGTCTATCGGGAGATTCTTTTGAAGAAACTTTCAGTTCGTGAGGTGGAGCGCATCGCACGCAAAATCGCGGTTGATAAGGTGCGTGATAAGAATCGTCCCGATATTGATCCGGTGCTTATTGAAAAGGAAAAAGAATTCACCGAAACACTTGGTACACGTGTGCAAATAGCTAAGACGGAATACGGCGGCAAAATCACCATCGATTACTTTTCGGAAGATGACCTTGAGGAATTACTCACTCGCTTGCGACAATCAAATCGTTTACAAAGTGCAGTTGCTTCCTTTGCCACACAAGGTGAAGAGGCAATTGAAGCGGTTGAGGAAGAAATGAATGTGTTGGTGGAGGCTACGCCGCTGCAAGAAATACCATCAATCGTTGAGGAAGTTGTGCTCGTTGAACCAGAGACGGTGTTGCCAGAGCAATCGCAAATAAGCACGGCAGAACTTGAAGAAATGTTACAAGGTTCACAAAATGATACGCTGATACAGGAAAAACCGGTTGAACAAGCTGCACAGCCAACACATAATTCTCTGCGTGACCGTTTGGCACTCTTGTTTGGAGAGGCAAAAAAGACTGAGGATGTTAAGCCAGAAAAGGGCGAGGTGAAATTGGAAGGTGTAGTTATTGACGAGCGCAAGGAAGGAGAATCTGATGAAGATATTTATAACGTGAGTCACTTTAGTATTTAGGATTGTAACAGTAAAGGCCGCAGGCGAAGCCTGCGACCTTTACTGTTGCTAATTACCTATTTTCTCTTTCGTGTTCCAGAGCGCTTCTGATGTGTCTCCTCGCCATTGATGTTTTTGCTTGATCTAACCATTTTGCAGTCGGGTGAGCAGATTCCTTCGTATCAATTTCTACAATATCGCCGTTTTGTAGTTCGGTGTCGAGTTGTACTAATTTTTTATTCACCTTTGCACCGGCAACATGGTCGCCAATTTCAGAGTGAATGGCATAGGCAAAATCTATTGGGCTTGCACCAACTGGTAAGTCAACTACGTCACCGTTTGGCGTAAAGACAAAGATGCGGCTCATAAAAAAGTCTTTGCGCATATCATCGACAAATTCCTGCCCGGAACTCTTTTCTGCTGTGTACATTTCACCGATCTGATTTATCCAAATAGGAATCTTTTCCTTGTCGGGTCTGTCTTTGGTGATATCTGATTGTGAAGGAGGTTGTTGATGTCGGCTAAATGGTCGAAAGAGCGATGGGGCAAAATTACTGAACCACGATGCATTACCGTCACCCCCTTGGGTTTTTTCTTTGTAGATCAGGTGCGAAGCAACACCGTATTCTGATTCATGGTGCATCTTGTAGGTACGAATTTGTATCTCCATGATAATACCCGAGTGTGTGGTTACTGTCGTATGAATAGACTGGTAGCCGTTTGGTTTTGGTGAGGCGATATAGTCTTTCATTCGGCCGGGTAGTGGTCGCCAGAATTCATGAATAACCCCTAAAGCCTTGTAGCAATCTTCAACCGTGTCAAGTACGACACGAATAGCAAGCATGTCGTAAATCTGGTCAATGTTCCATTCCTTTCGCATCAGTTTGTGGTACATGCTGTAAAGACCTTTCACGCGGTACGATGTTTGGAAGTGGGTCATGCCAGCCTCCACCAGTTTTTTTTGTAGGTTTTTACGCTCACGTTCAAGCAGCTCCTCTGCCTTACCCGCTTTCTGCTTCATAAGTGTCATTACTCGTTCGTATTCTTTTGGGTATACATAAGGAAAAGCCAGATCCTCAAGTTCTTTGCGGATCTTTCCCATACCAAGCCGATGTGCAACAGGTACATATATTTCCAATGTCTCACGAGCAATACGCAGCTGCTTTTCTTTTGGAACATATTCGAGCGTTTGCATGTTGTGTAGCCGATCAACGAGTTTAATGATCAGCACACGTATGTCTTGGCTTGTTGCTACAAACAACTTACGCAGAGATTCGTTATAACGGTCGCGTCCATAGTAGCGCACAGAGGAAAGCTTGGTAACACCATCCACCAAAAAGAAGATCTCATCGCCAAACTCTTCTTTAAGCTGTTGAGCAGTAACGGTAGTGTCTTCGACAGTATCATGTAGAAGACCGGCAGCAATGGTGCGAGGACCCATACCCATGGTAGCCAACCGTAGGCCAATCGCTGCTGCATGAGAGAAGTATGGCTCGCCAGACTTACGTAGCTGCCCTTCATGTGCCTTTTGTGAGAATACAAACGCTTTATTAACCAGAGCTTTGTCTGCTTCGGTCGGGTCACCCATATGAGCAATTATTTCGTTGACGGCGGTCATGTTTTTATGATACGACAGAAATGCATTACTGCAAGGAGAGGGGCGGTAAAAGAGAAGGTGGCATAGGTGGCGGATCGGACAGTGTCCTGTCTCTCCTAGTACTCGCTTCGCTGTGGTGGATTCGCATGGATATTGCCCGTTCCGCCATCGACAAGGTGCATGTTGTAAAACAGGTATTGACTTTATCATATACTGTGTGGTTAAATCCTGGTCTGGCACCGCAAGGGGATACATTCCTTGTGGGGGGATGCCAGCCTCGTCGTTTGGACAGGACGGGGAAATTTTCAAACACCCGCCACAGGCGGCGGGAGAAAGAAAGAAAATGACGAAAATTGATTTGGACGCCCGTGAGGGCGGCTTCCCAGTCTGGTGCACGGTGACGGATGCAGCAACGGGGGAGTTGAAGGGCTATATCCATCATACGACTCACCAGCAGGTTTCGGTCAACGAAGCTGACGTCGTGCATCGCCATCGCCGACTGGGCGACGTCCAGCACAACATGGCGGTGCACTCTGTTGTGCACAACAGCTGAGAGGCACTGAGCAGTGCCGAACGAGGGCGCGTTCACAACGCGCCCTTTTTTATGTAAAAACGACCATACAAACAACCAACAGCGGCGCCCGATAGGGCGCCGCTGTTGGTTTTGACAAAACTTACTGCTTCAAATATTCAATCGCGTCTTCAATGGTGAACGTATCCAAGTTGAGGTCATCAGGGAGGTT
>QKBW01000037.1 GCA_003245875.1 Candidatus Kaiserbacteria bacterium | reverse complement strand
TAGTGAACTAGTACCGTGAGGGAAAGGTGAAAAGAACCCCGGAGAGGGGAGTGAAATAGATCTGAAACCATACATCTACAAGGAGTCGGAGCCCTGCGGGGCGACGGCGTGCCTATTGAAGAATGAGCCGGCGAGTGTACCTTTATTCCAGTCTAAGTGGTAATCCCACGCAGGCACAGTGAAAGCGAGCATGAATAGTGCGAAATTTATGGAGTAGGGGTACGACCCGAAGCGGGATGAGCTTGCCATGAGCAGGGTGAAGCGACTGTAATAGGTCGTGGAGGCCCGAACCGGTTGGCCGTACAAAACCATCGGATGACTTGTGGTAAGGAGTGAAAAGCTTATCGAATTCCGTAATAGCTGGTTCTCTCCGAAACAGCTTTAGGGTTGGCGTCGTGTGTTACCTACGGGGGTAGAGCACTGGAAAGAGCAGACAGGGAGAAATCTCGCTACTCTTATCAAACTCCGAATACCGTTAGGCCAGAGCACGGCAGTTAGACTGTGGGCGAGAAGGTCCATTGGTCAAAAGGGAAACAGCCCAGATCGCCAGTTAAGGTCCCTAAATATATGCTCAGTGCATCTCGAGGAGGTGGAAACTCATAAACAGCCAGGAGGTTGGCTTAGAAGCAGCCATCCTTTAAAGATAGCGTAACAGCTCACTGGTCGAGAGTTTCTGCGCCAAAGATGATCGGGGCTCAAGCATATTACCGAAACTGCGGATTCGTACACTTCATTGAGGAAAGGAGGAAAGAAAATGGCAAAATGGGAAGCCAAATATGATTATGTCTACCATGATGAAGATGGTGGATTTACAAGAACAAGAAAAGTAGAGATTATTGAAGCTGACTCTATTGAAGCAGCGGAAATAAAAGCAAAGTCTCTGCATCAAGAACAGGTGTACATCGGAGGAGATTCTTCGGAAGGCACTCTGATTTCTCTAGAAAGGATTTTTGATCTTTAATTTTTCCGAGGGTTCCCCTCGGATCCTCAATGAAGTGTACGAGTGGTAGGAGAGCGTTCTATTCTGCGATGAAGCCAAGGGGGGACCCGCGGTGGAGCGTATAGAAGTGAGAATGCCGGCACAAGTAACCGCAAGGAGGGTGAGACCCCCTCCCGCCGAAATACCAAGGTTTCCTTCGCGATGGTGATCAGCGAAGGGTTAGTCGGTCCTAAGGGAATCCCGAACGGGGGACTCGATGGAGAGCAGGTTAATATTCCTGCACATAGCGTTCGTTCCGATGGAGGGACGGAGTGTTGTACTTTCCGCGGCTTATTGGATTGCCGTAGGGGTGCTGAGGGTGCTAGATAGGCAAATCCGTCTAGCGTTAGCCCAAGGTATAGCTAAAGGTGAGGCTTCGGCCGATCCGATGGAGAGGAGCACGCTTCCAAGAAAAACTTCTAAGGTTGTACGCGCGCTATTCCGTACCGCAAACCGACACAGGTGGTAGAGTCGAGAAGACTAAGGCGAACGAGTGAGAGGTCCTCAAGGAACTCGGCAAACAAGCGGCCGTAACTTCGGGATAAGGCCTGCCTTTCTAGCGATAGAAAGGCCGCAGCGAAAGATTTCCTGGCGACTGTTTAACAAAAACACAGCTCTCTGCGAAGACGTAAGTCCATGTATAGAGGGTGACGCCTGACCAATGCCGGAAGGTTAAGTACGGGGGGTGATATGATCTTCGGATTGTATTGCTGGACTGTATAAGCCCCGGTCAATGTCAGCGATAACTATAATCGTTCTAAGGTTCAGTGTATGAGCAATCGTGCATTGAACGGACTAGAACGATTGTAGGGTTAAGCAGCCCGAGCCATAGCTACCTCCTGCACAGAAATGTGTAGTGAGTCCAATTGCAACCAACAAGAGACCAAATGTTGCACATCTGACCATTCAGTTGCAGATGAAGATAGAGTCCTATTGTGTACGAAGATGCGCGGGCATCTTCATAAAGAAGGAAAAATAGAGCGTATTTCCTTGTCGGGTAAGTTCCGACGTGCACGAATGGCGTAACGACCGGGAAACTGTCTCGAGGACCTGCTCGGTGAAAATACAATAGGGGTAAAGATGCCCCTTACCTGCAGTTAGACGAAAAGACCCCAGGTGCTTTACTGTAGCTTCGTATTGGGGCTATTGAATTCATGCGTAGTATAGTGGGGAGACTTTGAAGCATTTCTCTTGGGGAATGTGGAGTCGCCAGTGAAATACCCATCTTGATTTTGGTAGTCTCTAACCAGGTAGGAAAAACCTATCAGGAACAGTGCGTGGTAGGCAGTTTAAGTGGGGCGCTTCCCTCCCAAAAAGTAACGGAGGGGTTCCAAGGTCAACTAGGCGCGAATGGAAACCGTGCCGATAGTGTAATGGCAGAAGTTGGCTTGACTGCAAGGCGTAGGTGCCGCGCAGACACGAAAGTGGGACATAGTGAACCGATGGTACGCGTTAGATGCGGCCGGAGATTACCCGATAAAAGTAACCCTGGGGATAACAGGCTAGTCGTGCCCAAGCGTCCAAAGCGACGGCACGGTTCGGCACCTCGATGTCGGCTCAACTTATCCTGGGGCTGGAGCAGGTCCCAAGGGTTTGGCTGTTCGCCAATTAAAAAGTTACGCGAGCTGGGTTTAGACCGTCGTGAGACAGGTTGGTCTCCTATCTACTGCAGGCGTCGATACTTGACGAGAGTTGTCCCTAGTACGAGAGGACCGGGATGAACGAACCTCTGGTCTGTCGGCTGTCACGCCCGTGGCACTGCCGAGTAGCTATGTTCGGAATGGATAACTGCTGAAAGCATCTAAGCAGGAAGCCAACTTGGAGATTAGGTATCATTAAGTCCCCAGAGAGATGATCTGGTTGATAGGCACTAGGTGGAAGTGCGGTAACGCATGCAGCCGAGGTGTACTAATCGGACGTAGTTCCTGCAGGGAATGCTGGACAGCTACTGTACGATGATTTGAAGTGACGTGTGAAATGTCGGCGGCGAGGCTTGCCTCGCCGCACAGAAAATTTAAAAACGAAAGATCGATACGGAGAGATGCCGGAGCGGTCGAACGGGACGGTTTCGAAAACCGTTAACTCCTTAACTGGGGTTCCAGGGTTCGAATCCCTGTCTCTCCGCAATGGTTAATCCAAATGGATGGGAACCATCTTTGTAAATTATCATTGCGAGAGAAGACAGGGATTGAAAGAGGTTAAAAGGATATGCAATAGTTCGTATGCGCATTGAAAACTTAAAGTTGGTGCTTTAGCGGAAGGGGTACACCCGTTCTCATTCCGAACACGGCAGTTAAGCCTTCCATCGCCGATGGTACTCCACTTGTGGGGCAGAGTAGGTAGGCGCCAACTTTAAGTTTTCAATCTCCATTTAGAAAACTGCACAATTGTGCGGTTTTCTTTTTATTCTTGTGCACACTATATGGCGGGTATCACCTTTGTGTGCGAGTGGAATATTTTGGGCTACTGGTCTGATACAATAAGGCCATGATCGCACGACCTTGGGCATTTTGGCGGCGTATGCAGTACGGCACCGGCTTATCGGTAATTTTATTGCTGCTGAGCTTTTGGGGGTATATGTCCTGGTTCTATACCGCTGCTACTTGTACCGATGGTCGACAGAATGGTGACGAACGCGGCGTTGATTGCGGCGGTAGTTGTTCGTATATTTGTGCAATTGATGTGTCACCGCTCAAGGTTGATTGGGCACGCAGCTTTGAGGTGACCAGTGGTGTATATAATGCGGTTGCCTATGTAGAAAACATCAATGCATCTGCGGCTGCGCCGGAAGTTGCCTATACTTTTTCATTATATGACGATCAGGGTCTGATCACTTCAGTAGAAGACACCACCTTCTTGCCGCCCAATAGTGTCTATCCTGTTTTTGCCGGACGCATAGCAACCGGTGGACGGGTGCCAACCAAAACATTTCTTGATTTGAAACCGGTTGAAAAATGGACCACGGCGGTGTCGAGTCGTGATCAGTTTACTGTCAAAGATCGCGAGCTTTCAGATGCTGATGTTAAGCCAAAGCTTACTGCAACGTTGGTTAATAATGGACTCACTTCACTGTACAACGTAGAAGTGGTTGCCACCATTTTTAACTCCGAGGGAACAGCGCTGACTGCTTCTCGCACCCTGGTGGATAAGTTTGACCCACGTGCCGAGCAACAAGTTGTCTTCACTTGGCCGGAGCCGATTGCAAAAACCATTAGAAGTTGTGAAGTGCCAACTGATGTGGTCATGGCTATCGATCTTTCCGGTAGTATGAACAATGACGGTGGCACCCCACCGGAGCCGATCAATTCGGTGCTTCAGGCCGCTGACCGCTTCGTGGAGAGATTGCAGACCCACGACCAGGCAGCGGTGGTTACCTTTGCAACCGATGCAGTAATTGCAAAAAGCTTTACAGCTCCAACAACAGCCGCCAGTGTAGTACGAGGCCTCGCCATTGATCCCAAAGAAGAGCGTGGCAATACCAACACCGGCGATGCTTTCAAGCGCGCGGCGGAATTATTTGCGGGCAGTGGTAAAAATGCAGATGCCCGGAAGGTTATGGTCATTCTGACAGATGGTCTCGCCACTGCGCCTGATGAAGACCCAGAAGGGTATGCACTTCAAGCAGCCAACGTGCTGAAAGAAAGCGGGGTAGAGGTGTATGCCATCGGGCTTGGTAAACAAGTTAATATGGACTTTATTCGTAAGATTGCGAGTGCTGGTGATGCCTATCAGGCACTGACAAAAGAACAGGTAGATGCTATTTATCAAAGCATAACCGGTGCCATTTGCGAAGATGGCGCAGCTATTATCGAGATCGTGCCGAAGATACCGATTGGACAGTAATTTATTTTCTAGCAGTTTTTAGAGTACAATGGCCGTAATGTTTAAAACGGTACGAGGGCTTTTGAGCGGTTTCGATTGGATCTTGGTGGGTGCGGTTATGTCGCTTACCTTTTTTGGTCTTGTCACCATGTATACGTTTTCCGGTGACAACAGCTACTTCGACCATCAGCTTGTATGGATTGCTGTCAGTGTGGTGGTTATGTTGGCGGCAATGATTCCCGATTATCGCTTTTTGCGGGTTGGTAATTCCACTTTTATTATCTATGTTATCTCACTTTTGCTGCTCATTCTGGTGATGTTTATCGGCGAGGTGACACTTGGGGCAAGGAGTCGTTTTGACTTTGGTGGTTTTTCTTTTCAACCTTCCGACCCGGCCAAGCTGGTTTTGATTGCGGTACTCGCCAAGTACTTTAGCAAACGACACGAACTCATTGGTGATTTTAGACACATTATTGTCTCTAGTGTGTACGCTTTTCTTTTGTTTGGGCTTGTATTCATCCAACCGGACTTCGGGTCTGCGATCATTCTGTTTTTTATTTGGTTCGGCATGATCCTGGTAGCCGGTATTCGTCTGCGTCACTTAGTGGTCGTATTCATGATCGGGGCACTGATTTTTGGTGGTATGTGGAAGTTCGTTTTTCTTGATTATCAAAAAGAACGTATCATGACCTTTTTAGACCCTTTGTCTGACATTCAAGGGGCCGGTTATAATGCGTACCAATCTACTATTGCGGTTGGTTCCGGGCAGATATGGGGGAAAGGTGTAGGCTATGGTACGCAAAGCAAATTGTCTTTTTTACCGGAGTACGAAACAGATTTCGTTTTTGCTGCTTTTGCGGAGGAGTGGGGTTTGGTTGGGGTGTTGCTGCTATTCTCACTTTTTGGGGTGGTGGTATGGCGGCTGTTACGACATGCGGTGTACGGTGCAACCAACTTTGAACGTCTTTTTGCAACGGGAGTGGCTATTTTGTACGTGAGTCATTTCTTTGTACACATTGGCATGAACATTGGCTTGCTACCGGTAACCGGTACCACAGTACCGTTCCTTTCATACGGTGGTTCACATTTGATGACCGAATTTTTGGGTATTGGTATGGTGATGGCGATGCGGCGATATACCAAGACCCAGTATCAGACAAAGGAGGTGCTTATCGCAGAGTAGCCAAGTATGCTGCGGTGGTTTGATCAACCATCGTGGAGATGGTGTATGTGGCAGCTGCTTTTGACGCAGCGTTGGCTAGTTGTTTGCGCAAGGATTCGTTGTCAAGCAGAAGTGTTAGTGCTGCTGCAAATGACGTGTCATCGCCGGAAGGCACCAACAAGGCACTGGTATTGTTTTGCAGCAATTCAGGAATTCCGCCAACTCTACTCGCCACAATAGGAAGGTCAGCGTTGGCTGCTTCAAGTGCAACGTATGGCCAGGCTTCGGTGCGTGATGGTAGTACGAATATATCAGTGGCATGTAGGTAAGTGGCTGCCTGCGGGATTGCTCCCAGTAAAAATACGTTTTCAGCAAGGTTGTATTTTTGTATCAAAGCTTCCAAACGATCTCTTTCTTCACCTTCACCGATGATAAGGTGACGAAACGTTGGGTGGGTATTGCGCAAAAGGTACATAGCTTCGATCATTGTTGCGTGTTGTTTGTTTGAGTGCAATTCGCCGATTGAGATACTCCATAAGTCTGTATGAAAAGCGGTCAGCTTGGGTTGTACTTCCATAAGCTTATGTCGGGCGATGGTGCGGTCAAGAAATGCCGGTTTCTCCATACCGTTATGGATAACCAGCATTTTCTTTTGAGTGCCGGGCAGACGCATATTTGTACGGATGGCCTTAGCCACAGCAATGGTTTGATGTGAGAAAAGTACAGTGCACCAATGCATGAATTTTATAACCAGTTTGGCAGTACGGCCGCGATCTTCATTGAAAGCCCAGCCGTGAGCGGTAAAGATGATGCGCGGAACACGTAAAAGACGACCGAGCACACTGCCAATTAATCCAGCCTTAGAACTATTGAGATGAAGAATATCGGGGTGCTCTTGTCGGATGAGTACTGCGATTTGCCAACAAGCGGCTAGTTCTTTAAAGATGGCAACATCACGTTGCAGAGCAGGTATTTGATGTACCGGTATGTCGGCAGCGGTGAGCTGGCTTGCCAGCTCACCGCTGCCGCCGAGCGCTACCACGACCTAAAACTGTTATTTGTCTAAGTGTGTTGCCAGATCATAGACGTAGCGTTGTGCGCCACCCATATTGCTTTTGGTGATCAAAAACAGGACTTTCTTTTTCTGTACCATATCGTATATAACTATTGTATACGTCCTTTGGGCATGATGCACCTTGCGATTTTGTGTATATTCGGTACGATTTACCTACTCTATGGGTGAAAGAAAACGAGAACTCACTATACTGCTGCTCGGGGACGTGGTTTGCTTTGTTAGTGCCTTATGGCTGATGCTCTTGGTACGTTATTTGGAGTGGCCAAGTGAAGCCCGGCTGGCAGCTCATTTTGGGCCGTTTCTTATGCTAACCGGCGTGTGGGTCTTTATCTTTTACATTGCTGGTCTGTATGACAAGCACACCCTTTTTCTCAAGCGATTGCTATTTAGCCGAATCGTTACGGCTCAGCTGATCAACATGGTAGTGGCTGCCGTACTCTTTGTCATTATTCCTTTTGGTATCGCGCCAAAAGTGAATTTAGTGCTTTATATCATTATTTCGGTCATACTCTTGGCGTGGTGGCGACTACAGTTGTTTAATCATTTTTCACCACGCGAGCGCCACAAGGCCATACTCATTGCCGACGGAGAAGAGGCGATCGAGTTGGCGGATGAGGTAAATAACAATGATCGTTATAATTATGCCTTTGTACGAATCATTGACGCTGAGACCGCTGGCACCAGTGACTTTGGTAACAAGCTCCTTAGTTTAATAGAGCGTGAGCATATCAAAATTATCGTTGCTGACCAGAAGAGTATTTACCTGGAAGAGGTTATGCCGGCACTATTTACCCGTGCCTTCCTTAATTTTGAGTTCACCTTTTTGGATTTTTATAAGGTGTATGAAGACACCTTTGATCGGATTCCTTTGTCGTCACTTCGCTATGATTGGTTTATTCATCATGTCTCACAATCGCGTAGCATCGTCTACGATGCTCTAAAGCGTAGTACGGATGTTGTAGCTGCTGTCCTGTTGTTGGTGCCAAGTGCGTTCTTACTACCGTTTGTAGCCTTGGCTATTTGGCTGGAAGACCGCGGCCCAATATTTTATGTAACAGAGCGTGTTGGACAACGCAACGTGCCGATCAGTATCTATAAACTACGGACCAAAAATGGGGCAGACTCGGGCAATGCGGCGCTCTCCAGTCAATTGGTTGATACCAAGGTAGGTGCAGTTCTTCGAAAGACACGCATCGACGAACTACCGCAACTCATCAATGTGCTTAAGGGCGATCTCTCATTCATCGGTCCGCGACCGGAAATGCCGGCGCTTGTCGCTGTCTATGCTGCACAGATCCCGTACTATAATGCACGACATTTCATCAAGCCAGGTCTTTCAGGCTGGGCGCAGATCAATAATTACGACGCCCCACGCGGCGGAGTAGATATCGAACGCACGAAAGGCAAGCTTATGTACGACCTCTATTACCTTAAGCATCGTTCTTTTATGTTGGACCTCCACATTTCTCTAAAAACTATTGCTACCATCATAATGCGAACCGGTTCTTAGTAGACCTTTATATAGACACAGAGTATACTGCGCGCATGATTGTGGATGGGAAAAAGTTAGCTGAGGAGATATTGGCGAATACAAAAGAAACAGTACAGCGTATGGAGCAAAGGCCGCACCTGACGATATTTACCTGTGCACCAAATTTTGCCACGCAGAAGTATTTGTCCATGAAGCAAAGCCGGGCTACGGAGGCGGGGATTGAGACAAATGTGATTGAGCTCTCGGAAGATACGAGCACTGAGGATATGGTCTGTGCTATCGAAAAAGTAGGGGAGAGTACTGATGGCATTGTTGTTCAGCTTCCGGTGCCGGAACAGATCGATACAAACCGTGTACTCCAGGCAATACCGACCAGACTTGATGTCGACGGTATGCAGTATCTCGGTGGTGACACTCTATTGCCACCAGTGGTGGCTGCTATTGCTCATATTGCAATGGTGTACGGTGTTTCGTTTGCTGATAAACAATTAACGGTGGTGGGTGAGGGGCGGCTGGTTGGCCGGCCCGCTGCAGCGTGGGCGCGAACGATGGGGGCAGCCGTGACGGTAGTGACCAAGGCAACCCCGGTTTTAGAAACAACGGCAGCACTGCAGCGGGCCGACATCATTATCACGGGAGCTGGTCAGGCCGGGTTCATAACTCCTGATCTCGTTAAGGAGCATGCTGTCATTTTTGACGCCGGAACCTCAGAAGATTCTGGCATCCTGAAGGGTGATGTTAACTTGGCCTGTGCAGAAAAGGCCACCCTGTTTACTCCGGTTCCGGGGGGCATTGGCCCGCTCACTATTGCATGCCTTCTTCAGAACGTGGTCGAGGTCGCCGAGCGTGCATAAATATGCTATAACAGTGCCCATATGAATACAGTATCTAGTCCCGTGACTGCACGCATTGTGTCTGTTTTTCGTGCACTCGTGGTCGTCGCTATTTCGGTCGGTATTGGTTGGTTTGTCTACCATAATGCCGTTGGTGCGGATGCCCGTTATCCGTTCAAACTCGGTCTCGACCTGGCCGGTGGTTCACATCTTGTCTATGAGGCGGATGTCAGTTCAGTAGACCCATCGGAGGTAGGTGAGCTCATGAATGTCCTGCGTGATGTCATTGAGCGACGTATCAACATCTTTGGTGTATCTGAACCGATCGTGCAGGTAGAGAGTGGTAGCTTTGTAGAGGGGAAGGCGGCGCAACAACGGTTGGTGGTGGAGTTGCCGGGGGTTACCGATGTCGCTGCTGCAGTTGCTGAGATTGGGAAGACGCCACTTCTGGAGTTTAAGTTGGTAAGTGATACGGTTGCCACCACCAGCAAAGCAACGGTAGATGCTGATGGCACACTACATGTTGCTGCGCCAGAGACTACCTATATTGATACTGGATTGACCGGTCGTTACCTAACGAGCGCAGCCTTGGAGTTTGCCAACGGCAACGGTAGTCAATTTGCCAACGAGCCAACCGTCGCCATTCATTTCGATGCGGATGGCGCGTCACTTTTTGAGCAGATCACCAGTGAACACGTTGGTGAACGATTGGCCATCTTTCTGGATGGCGAGTTACTTTCTGCGCCAAACATTAATGAACCGATTACGGGTGGTGATGCCATTATTTCCGGTAACTTTACGCCGGAAACCGCACGAGACTTGGCACAAAACCTTAACTTTGGTGCCCTGCCGGTACCTATTTCATTGGTAAGTACACAAACGGTGGGCGCTACCTTAGGCGGGTTTGTGGTAAAGAGCGGTATTACTGCTGGCTTGATCGGTTTATCATTTGTGATGGTATTCATGATGCTGTGGTATCGTTTGCCCGGTCTGGTTGCATCTGTTGCCTTACTCACGTATGTCGTATTAATGCTTGCAGCGTTCCAATTGATCCCGGTAACATTAACCGCAGCCGGCCTGGCCGGATTTATCCTCTCACTTGGTATGGCGGTTGACGCAAACGTGTTGGTATTCGAACGAATGAAAGAAGAGTTACGAGCCGGGAAAGATAGTCATGAGGCTGCCAAAGAAGGATTCAAGCGTGCTTGGAGTGCTATCCGCGATGGTAACGTAACCAGCATCCTTTCAGCCATCATTCTCTTTTGGTTTGGTACGAGTTTGGTGAAGGGGTTTGCATTGGTATTTGGGCTTGGTGTGATCGTATCCATGATCACCGCCGTATCGGTCACTCGTACACTTTTGTTGTCATTGCCAATCGTGCGACCGAATGCAGCTAAGGTTTGGCGTTTTCTGTTTACTAGCGGCTTCTCTAAATAAACACGTATGCATTTCATTCGATACACAAATATCTACTTGCTCATTGCTGCTTCGGTAATGACCATTTCTATCGCCCTTATTGTGAGTCTCGGCTTGCCACTGGGTATTGATTTCACCGGTGGTTCACTAACTGAGGTGGCATACGATGTGCGCCCGGATAAAGCCACTGTCATCGCTGCCACCAGCGATCTTGTACCAGGAGATCTTTCCGTTCGTGAGACAGTTGATGAATCAGGGCGTGATGGTTTTATGATCCGCACCAAAGATCTCTCTGAAGCAGAACGACAAAGTGTTGCCGATGCTCTGACCGCTCTCGGGCAGGGTGGTACGGTCACCCGGTTCACCTCTATTGGTCCGGTAATCGGTCAAGAACTTAAAGACAAAGCGGTATGGGCGATCGGTGCGGTGGTATTGGTCATCGTGCTCTATGTTGCGTTTGCGTTTCGTGGCGTTCGTAAGCCGGTTGGTTCCTTCGTGTACGGCGGTATCACTATTTTGGCGCTTATCCATGATGTGTTGGTACCGGCGGCGGTAATGGCGTTGCTCGGATACTTTTTGGGTGCCGAGGTGGACGTACTCTTTGTCATGGCTCTCTTGGCGGTGCTTGGATACTCCGTTAACGACACTATTGTGGTTTTTGATCGAGTACGTGAAAATCTGATCAAATACCGACAGGAGAAAAAAACACGGGTAAAGAACGAATACGGACAGTGGGAAGATGCAGTTGATTATACTTTCACCAAACCATTTCCTGAGGTGGTGGGGGAAGCGCTCGATCAGTCATTGCTTCGCTCAATCAACACCTCTTTGACCACGTTCGTGTCGTTGTTGGCTCTCTACGTATTTGGTGCGGCAGTGACACAGACCTTCGCGTTGGTGTTGATGGCCGGTGTGGTCGCTGGAGCGTACTCGTCCATCTTCTTTGCCAGCCCACTCCTTGTCTTCATCGCCAAGCGACAAGAAGCTAAGCACGCATAAGTATGGTTATCGGGATTGTAGGTACATTAGGAGCAGGAAAGGGGACGGTTGTTAGGTACCTACAACGTCAAGGGTTTCGTCATTATTCCAGTTCAGGGATACTCAAAGAAATTCTGACACAACGTGGAATTCTACCGGATCGTAGACACCTCTCAACTCTGGCCGATGAATTAAATGAAAAATACGATGGCGGTGTTTTGTATTTGTCACATGAACGAGCACAAAAAGAAGGAGCTGAAGATTATGTCCTTGAGGCAATACACCGAGAAAGTGAAGCCCGATATATCCGTAGCCTTGGTGGATATATTTTAGGCATCGACGCTGATCCTAAATTAAGGTATGAGCGCACAACAAAACGAAATGAAGGTAACAAGGATAATGTCACCTATGAAGAGTTCTTACAAAGCATAGCTCGTGAGGAAGATGGTAAGGGCACAGGGACCCCGCATATTTTGAAGGTATTACAAATGGCTGATTTTGTTATTCAAAATGATGGCACTATTGCTGAACTGGAGAGAAAAGTGGCTGCTGTGCTTGAGGAGGTGGAAAAGTAAAGCGAAAACAGCCGACGGGCCAAAGGCCCGTCGGCTGTTTTCTTTTGCTTCAGTTATGCATCCTTGTCCCAACAAAAGGTTTGTCGGCAAGGTAGTCTTCCAGGTAAGAGAGTTTTTGACCATTGATCTGTGCTACCTCAATACCTTTTTCTTCCGCTACCTTAGCGGCTACCGGATCAAACGGGGAGTTGAGCCCAGGGTTCCATTCGGCTGGAATAAGCGCACGAAAGTCTGTCCAGGTAATGTCCTCTATCTTTTGCGCTGTTTCATCTTTGCGCGGATCGGCAGTATATACGTAATCAACGTTGGAAAGGTTGATCACATTTTTTGCTCCCACGCGTTCAGCAATTTGGATGGCGCGTAGGTCGGTTGAAGCACCAGGGCGGTAGCCGCCGGCAATGATAACTTTGTAGCGCTCTGGTACGTCAACTACTTCATCTGGGTTCTTGATCATGATGTGATATGCAATATCTCGGAAGATGGTACGTAGCAGGTGGCCATTGAGATGAGTGGCGTGAATACCGAGCCAGTCGAGATCATCGTCGGTTAAGGTGGTTACCGCACGAGCTGCATCTTGGTAGCGACGACAAATTTTTCCTCCACCAGCTATTAAAATAAAACGCCGGCCGGCGTCTACTTCTTTGGTAATAAGGGTTTTCAAATTTGTAAGAAAATCGGTGTCGATTTGATCAGGTACGATCAATGACCCGCCGACAGATATAACAATGGTCGTATTGGTGTTTTGCATAAGACCACTCCATTGTACCGTATTTCATCTTGCGAACAGGGACTTGGGCTGATTAAGTTATACAATTTTAATAAATTAAGTCAATATTGCACTATTTTGGAATGATGTTACTTTGATGCGGTCCACCACCTTGTGTGGAAGAGGGACAAGAAGCAGTCATACATAGTTGTAGCTGCTAAATTTTCATCAAAGCGGGCAGAGCCCGCTAATGGAGGAATATATGAAGAAGATCGTTCTTGCCGCCATCGTTGCCACCGCTGTCACCGCCACCGCCACCGCGCCCGTCATGGCCGGCTCGGCCCTGGCCGGTTTCCTGGCCGGGGGCCTCTCGGGTGGCCTGACCGGGGGTCAGGGCAATGGCCAATGGGCCTCGGTCCACTCGCTGTCCGAGAACAGCGTGAACAACGGCGGGTTCGCCTACAACACCGGCGACTGGGGTCTCTACTCGAACGCGGCGTCCTTCAACGGCACCGAGTCGACGGCCAGCGGCCCCGATTCGGCCTCGGGCCTGGCCAGCGGCCTCTCGGCCGCCGCGAGTGGCCTCGCTGTCTTCATCGAATGGTGATGACACCCGGTTACTGATCAGCTTTCGAGCAGATCATCGGCCTCGTGTGCAACGCACACGAGGCCTTTTCTTTTATCTGCACATAATTGACTTTTAGTCAATTATGTGCTAAGTTTGCGTCACGTTGGCAGCTTTGCAAAGAGTTGTCAAAATTATTGTTGCGTTCGCAATGATAAATGTTTCAATTGGGTCCAGGAGGCCCAGAGAGGAGAGACTAAAGTGAATAAGATCTTTTCGGCTCTCGTAGCCGTTCTGCTGTTGATCACCACCATGCCTGCCGCGGCCGGCACCATCAACAACAACGCCGGTGCCGATGCTCGCGCTTCGGCCGCTGCGCTGGCGCTCGTCAACAACATGGCCATGCCGGCCATGCCGTCCGGCGGCTGCCCTGAGGGCTTCTCGCTGATGGCCCCGATGGCTGGCGGGATCGCCATCACCAGTCAGAACAAGTGGTGTCTCGCGACCATGCGGGCTGAAGTCATCAACCATGCCGTGCAGTCGGGCGCCTGGGATGACCCGGAAGCCCGGGCCATCATCAAGGCTCTGGTCGGCGTGTCGACTGCGTCGTCCGGCGTTACCATGGCCACCGCGAATGCGGCGCGTCCTGCGGCGCGCCCGAGTTGGCAGCAATACCTGGCCGGTTTGCCCGCCTACGATGGCGCCTGGGCTGACCTCGGCCATGCCGAGCAGCAGGCAGTGGTCGCCTGTCAGGCCGTGTGGCATGGCGGCATGGCCGAGGGCTGCAAGGATCAGCTCGGCTACTGACCGCATCGTGCAAGACTTCTCTGTCCCGAACCCTTCTGGGGGTTCGGGACTTTTCTTTTATATATATGCTGCGCTCCCCATAAAGGCCTTGCAAAGTTTTCCATTATCTGTATAATAGCGGGCACTGTTTGAGTGGGAAGCTCTCGGGTAAGTTCCGCGCGCCTCACGAGGCAAACAGTGAACTTTGAAATTTTCATAATCACAATTACGTATAGTTGTTTTATTAAACAACGGTACGCATCAGCAAAAGGCAAAAGATCGTTCATTTTCTTTTGTCTTATCCTTGGATTCGTTTATACGAACGTAGAGACAAGTACACTCCGTTCATTATGTATAAACAACATGGTAAGTAGTAGTAGCTCATTTCTTCGGAAATGCGCGACTCCATTTACCCTGTCTTTAATTAGAGTTTGATCCTAGCTCAGGATGAATGCTGGCGGCGTGGATGAGGCATGCAAGTCGAATGGGTTTAGACCCATGGCAGACGAGGTAGGAACACGTAGGTACGTACCCCAAAGTCAGGGATAATCCGGCGAAAGTCGGGATAATACTTGATGGTCTCGAAAGAGTAAAGATTTATCGCTTTGGGAACGGCCTGCGGGCTATCAGCTAGTTGGTACGGTAACGGCGTACCAAGGCTACGACGGCTAGGGGAGGTGAGAGCCTGACCCCCACCGATGGAACTGCGACACGGTCCATACTCCTACGGGAGGCTGCAGTCGAGAATCTTCCGCAATGGGCGAAAGCCTGACGGAGCGACGCCGCGTGGTGGATGAAGTCCTTAGGGACGTAAACACCTTTTATGAGGGAAGAAGTTTATTGACATTACCTCATGAATAAGGGGCTCCCAACTCTGTGCCAGCAGGAGCGGTAATACAGAGGCCCCAAGCATTATCCGGATTCACTGGGCGTAAAGGGTGCGTAGGCGGTTATATTAGTCGGGTGTTAAAACCTGGGGCTCAACCTCAGGATCGCATTCGAAACGGTATAACTCGGAGAAGTGAGAGGTGTGCGGAACTTACGGTGTAGGGGTGAAATCCGTTGATATCGTAGGGAACACCAAATGCGAAGGCAGCACACTGGCACTTTCTCGACGCTGAGGCACGAAAGCGTGGGTAGCGAACGGGATTAGATACCCCGGTAGTCCACGCCCTAAACGCTGTCTGCTAGCCATGAGGAGAATCGACCCTCTTCGTGGCGTAGGTAACCCGTTAAGCAGACCGCCTGGGTAGTACGAGCGCAAGCTTAAAACTCAAAGGAATAGACGGGGGCTCGCACAAGCGGTGGAGCGCGGGGCTTAATTCGTCGCTAAGCGAAAAAC
>QKBW01000028.1 GCA_003245875.1 Candidatus Kaiserbacteria bacterium | reverse complement strand
GCAGTAGCTAACTAAAGGTTGCGGTTAAAAACACAAACAACATAGCGGCGGGCCTTTGGCCCGCCGCTATGTTGTTTTAAATTTACCTCATACCATAATCTAGTATTTTCCAACATTCTATGTTTAACTAGCGTCACTATGACTACACATACACACGATATTGACTTCAAAAAAACCTTTACTGTCGAGAAGATAGCTGGCTCACAGGTAAAAATAACCGGCGAAATCCCATACGCCGAATTAGCAGAGGAACGTCCAGCTGCCCTTAAAGCTCTCGGTAAAAACATAGAAGTTGACGGCTTCCGCAAAGGCCACGTCCCCGAATCGGTCATCATCGCGCGTGTCGGTGAAATGGCTATTTTGAATGAAATGGCCGAGCGTGTGTTGGGACATTTCTACCCACATATTATCGATGCGCACGAATTAGAGGTAATTGGTCATCCCAAGGTTGAGATCACCAAGCTTGCTCCCGAAAACCCCCTGGCCTTTACTGCTACCGTAGCTATATTGCCAGATATTACACTGCCAGACTACAGAGCAATCGCTAAAGAAAAGAACGCGCAAAAAGCCTCACTAGAGGTTACTGATGAGGAGGTGGAGAAACAGATCGAATCGATCATGCGCTCACGTATGGCATACGAGCGCCTGCAAAGCAAAGCTGCTGCCAATACAGAAAAAACCGTAACGGTTGAAGATGCCCCCGAGTTGCCAACACCTGAGAGCGAATCGGCCAAGACCGAAGAGGCTTTTGACCCTGAAACTGCACCGCTACCGGAACTCACCGACGAGTACGTACAGGGGCTTGGACAACCTGGGCAGTTTACCTCGGTTGAAGACTTTAAAGCTAAGATCAAAGAACACCTAACAATTGAAAAAGAGCAAGAGGTACACACCAAGCACCGTGCTGATATTACCGACGCCATTATCACTGCGAGCACCATGGAACTACCTGAACTATTGGTAGACTCCGAACTGGGGCAAATGTGGGCACAAATGCAAGAAGATATCTCTCGTGCCAACCTGAAAGTAGAAGATTATCTGGCACATATTAAAAAGACTGAGCAGCAGCTGCGCGAAGAATGGAAGCCGGCGGCAGAAAAGCGTGCCAAGCTACAACTGGTACTCAATGAGATAGCAAAGAAAGAAGACCTGAAACCTGATGTAGAAGCATTAGAGGACCAGGTGAAAGCACTCATGGAGCAATATAAAGACGCCGACCCGATGCGTGTTCGCGTCTACGTCGCTTCCATTCTCCAAAATGAAGCGGTGATGAAGATGTTGGAGGAAATGCAGTAATGGAACAACAAAAGAGCGGGGGGCCTTCGGCCCCCGCTCTTTTGCTATCCCCTTGACCCTTAACCAATATATATATGCTAAAGATACTCGGGAGAAAGGAGGACCAAATGGGTGACTCCCCGATGAAACCGATCTGCCTCATGCCGGAGGGGATCAAGCCGAACTGCATCCAGGCACAAGCGAGTGCTGCTGGTTGCAACTCGGACAACAACGGCTGAGGGTGCTACTCGCCCACATTCAGCCCTGGCCGGGGCGCGAACACCACGCGCCCCGGTCTTTTCTTTTCATTTCCAACTCCCCCACTTTCTGATACAGTAACAACCGTCAGTACCGCTAGAAATGTAACAGAAATTAATTATGGAAAAAGAATACCAAACCGAAACAGCACAACTCGTCCCGATGGTCATCGAAAAGACCCAAGGTGGCGAACGTGCCTTTGATATTTATTCACGCCTCCTCAAAGAGCGCATTGTCTTTGTCACCGGCACCATTGAGGACCATATGGCCAACCTGGTGGTAGCTCAGCTGCTCTTCCTGGAAGCCGAGGACCCAAAGAAAGACATCTTTCTTTATGTAAACTCACCGGGTGGTAGTGTGACTGCCGGCCTCTCAATCGTCGATACCATGCACCATATCAAGCCGGATGTCGTGACTGTCTGTACCGGTATGGCAGCATCCATGGGCTCGATCATTCTCTCACAGGGAGCAAAGGGCAAACGCGCAATTCTCCCGCACGCTGAGGTAATGATCCACCAACCATGGGGTGGAGTACAGGGGCAAGCCAGCGATATTGAAATCACTGCCCGCCATATTCTCCGCACACGTGAACGGCTTAATACCATGTTGGCAAAAGCTACCGGTAAGAAGCTGGCCCAGATAGAAAAAGATACCGACCGTGACTTCTTTATGGATGCAAAAGAGGCACAAGAGTATGGCCTGGTGGATATTATTTATTCATAAATAACAGATTGGTAAATCAAAAGAAGCCCCGTGGCGCATATTACGCCACGGGGTTTTTCGTTCACACTCTCAGTGATGTCTCGGCGCCAAGCGTCGAAGCATAATCACGAGCGGAATGGCGACAAAAGTGCCCGCAAAGATGGCAACCATGCTATCCACGTCAGGCCCCAACGCAAACGCGATGGTAACGGCCAATACCGCCATAGATTCCGTCTTCATGTTTTCCTCCATAAACCGTCAACAGCGTACCAATAAATCACCCACTTGTCGACAAAGCACCATAAGTCTGCTATCGTAGCAATACCAGCACGACTGTTTACGATTGACACTCCGTATTATTTGACCGTAACGGAAACACTATGCCACCATTTCCATTATTTACCTTTGGTGTGGCGCTACTCCTCGGTATTATTTTTGGGTATCTTGCACGGCACTTCTTTGCCCTTGGCAAGCACGCCCACCTGGAGCTTGCGACCCGCGAGTTGGAACTAAAAGCAGAAGAAAAGGCTCAAAAAATAATTGAAAAAGCTGAGTCCAAAGCTGAACAATTAGAACGCAATACTAAGGAAGAACTTAAAGAGCGTGAAGAAAAATTACGCCACAAAGAGGAGCGCTTGGAGCGGAAGGAAGAGCTTTTGGATACGCGCCAAATTGATGTCGATTCTCAAGTAGAGAACGTTCGCAATAAAATAGACGAGATCAAAAATATCAAAACCCAGCTAGACGAGCGTGCAACGCGGGTGGATAGCGAGCTGGAAGCAGTGGCCGGTCTTACTCGTGCTGAGGCCTTTGACCGGATCATCAACGAGGTAAAAGTTGAACAGGCTGAAGATCTGGCCGTACGCTTTCAAAAGCTTTCATTGCAAAGCGATGATGCATATGAGGAAAGGGCTCGTGATCTCCTACTCGCTGCCGTACACCGTGTTGGCAATAGCATGCCAAGTAATATCATGACAGCCAATGTCGAGATACCGAGCGACGATGTGAAAGGTAAGATTATCGGCAAGGAAGGACGCAACGTCCGCGCGTTTGAACGTGCGACCGGGGTAGAAGTGTTGGTAGATGAAACACCGGGCTACATCGTTCTCTCTTCATTCGACCCGATCCGACGCGAGATAGCGCGTGTCGCACTAGAAAACCTTATTAAAGATGGCCGTGTGCAACCAGCCAAAATTGAAGAAATGGTGGCTGATGCCAAAAAAGAAGTTGCCAAACTGGTACGAAAGATGGGTGAGAAAGCCTGCTTTGAAGCCAATGTGCCAAACCTACACCCAGACCTCGTAACCATCCTCGGTCGCCTCTATTTCCGTACCAGTTACGGTCAAAATGTCCTCAACCATTCAGTAGAAATGGCGCATATCGCAAGTATTATTGCGGAGGAAGTGGGCGCTGACCCAAGTGTCGCTCGCGCTGGTGCGCTCCTCCATGATATTGGTAAGACTGTCAGCCACGAAGTGGCCGGTACTCACGTAGAGATCGGCATTCGCATCTTAGAGAAGTATGGTGTTGATCAAGCGGTCATTAAGGCCATGCGCGCGCACCATGAGGAATATCCATACGAAACACCGGAAAGTATCATTGTGCAGGTGGCCGACGCTATTTCTGGCGGCCGACCAGGTGCACGACGCGACTCCCTGGAAAATTACATCAAACGGCTTTCCGATCTCGAGAGTATCGCCACTGCCCTTAAGGGCGTAGAGCGGGCCTTCGCTATTGCTGCCGGTCGTGAGATCAGGGTGTTGGTCAATCCAGAATCTCTGAACGAATTTGAAACCCATGAGCTTGCCCGCACTATTGCCACAACCATCGAACATAAGCTCCGTTATCCGGGAGAAATCAAGGTACACGTCATTCGCGAAACGCGAGTAATAAGCTACGCACGCTAGGTAATATACACACAAAGTGGCCGGCCCTTTGGGCCGGCCACTTTGTATGTCTAAACCAACGAACTAAGCCTCAATCCTCACCGCCACAACAAACGTTGTGTAATTGAATTTCAAATCTTGAATTGATT
>QKBW01000062.1 GCA_003245875.1 Candidatus Kaiserbacteria bacterium | reverse complement strand
GCCCCGCCGAAGGCGGGGCACTTTCTACCATTTACTATTCTAATTACTGAGCGGTAAAGGTTGCTAATGGTGTATCAAGCTGTACGTCACCATCAAGATTGAAGGCACGGTTGCTGTCCTGACTAAAGAAGACTACTGCGTACTGCTGACCTGCCACTGTTGGAGAAAGTAGCGGGATCTCATGCGGGATACGATTAGCAGACTTGCTGTATTGGATAACACCAAGAATATAACTCATCGTGCCGTTGTTGTACTGACGAACACCAATCCAACCTTCTTCGGTAGGAAATGTTACACCATCAAGAGTCACTGATGATCCGGCTTGCTGATCTGCAACCTGTACGGCACCATTTCCAACTGGCAAGTTAGCAGCTACGCCGGTAGCTTGTGTATCAGTCACCTCGGTTGCTGCAGCTGTATCAGCAGCAGTGGTGGTGTCTTGTGCGTTTTGTGGGGCCTCAGCTTTATTGGTATCAATACTAAAGATCCATACGAGCAACCCTCCTACTAAAAGACCTGTCACAAATGCGACTATGGTTTTCTGACCTTCTTTGAGTTCTTTTTCTGACATAACATTATGCATAACGGTATAATGTAGCTATTATACCAACTTTCAATGGGCTGCACAGAGTTGACGAGCCTCGGAAAGTACTGCCTCAGTTTTACTGGTACCGATATGACAATGGCGCAAAAGATGAGGTTTTTCTACCAAATCGCGGCAGATCACGACTCCCTGTTCAAGCAAAATACGTTTGTGTGTTGGTGAGAGCGTCTGCATAACGGTGATTGGGTAGATCCCCGCCCTTTCAATTCGGCCATGAAGGTTGTTATCTTCTGGGTAGTTCCAGCTTAAAAGTTCCATATTCATGCACTCAGCGTAACGAATAGCGGTCTCAGTAAATTTTGTATTGGTGACAACCACATATCGTTTAATACCGCATATATCCCCCTTGCAAGAGCGGACCCCCTTCAGATCAACATCACGTGCATATGCGTACATCACAACCTCTAAGTCGGATTTTATACCTGGACGAGCATGAAACTTTGCTTCAGCCACAAAAGAATCCTCGGGTTTATAGGCAGCTATATCAATTTCATGCGACACACAGCGGCCAGGTAATATCAAGCGCACCTTTGTATCGTACCCTTCAGCGGCAAATAAACGAGACAGTAAATCTTCAAACGGAAAACCGGTAGGACCTAATCCAAAAAGCGCACGACGCAAGGAGTAGCGTGCGGCAATTGGTGAATCACTGTCACGTAACAGTGAAAAGGCATGCGCGTATATTTCCTGTGTACGTACACCATCATGAAGGGTTGGTTCAATTTGATGGATAATACGCTGAATTTCCTCTTTGTTGGCTCCTGATCGACGCAATGAACGCTGCAATTTTTCAACAGCAAAAGGCTCGGTTGTGCCGTCAGCCTTGGTAACTAAAACAGACATCATTCAATGATACCACCTCCCATACACACATCACCGTCATACAGTACACAAGATTGCCCGCTTGTTGGCTGATCGGCAGTCTGAAGCATGGTAAGTGAGACTGAGGATTTGGAGGTATTTGTAAGTTGGACACTGACAGGTATTTGTCGGTAACGAAATTCTGCTGATAATCTTTCTGTAGTAACTGGCATACCTGTGATCCAGTTAACTTCGTGAAGGTTGAGCAAGCCCTCAGCATGTATTTTTGGCTCAGTAGTAGATACGGTAATAGTATTGGCAATCACATCCTTCGCAATCACGTAGTGCGGTACACGTAGTGCTGTCTTGTCTGTAATCACAAAACCATGTCTTTGACCGATAGTGTACACAAATGCACCTTTGTGGATGCCTATCTGTTCACCACGCGCATTGAGCACTGACCCTTCTTTCAGATCAATATAGTGGGAAAGAAATTCCGGAATATCTATGTGGCCAAGAAAACAAACCCCCTGACTATCTTTCTTTTCCGCAGTTAAAAGACCTGCGGCCGCCGCTTCGGCACGTATGTCACTCTTCCTCGTGTCACCAATAGGAAAAAGTGTTTGTGCCAGCTGTTCTTGCGCCAGTGTCCATAAGAAATAGGATTGGTCTTTTGTGTCATCAACGCCGCGCAACAATTGCCAGAGACCATCTTGACTCACTGTTTTGCGTGCATAGTGTCCGGTCGCTACAAAATCTGCTCCGTGCTCTTGGGCAAAACGTAAAAACGCGCCAAACTTAACAGCCTTATTACACATGACATCAGGGTTGGGTGTTAACCCTTGCTGATAGCTTTTTATGAAATAATCTGCAACCTCAGCTTCATATTCTTTTTCAGCATTACAGGTAAGAAAAGGAATACCAAGATGCGCGGCAGCCCGCATGGCATCAAGTCTCTCTGCTTCCCAGTTGCATGTGAGCCAGTTCGGGTGCCAAACCTTAATGAAAACACCGACAACGTTATATCCTTGTTGCAACAGTCGGAGTGCGGCAACAGACGAATCAACCCCCCCAGAGAGGCCAACAAAAACCGTCTGTTTCCCATTTATGATGTGATCATCCATGATGGCTACTGTAAATAATACAACCAGAAAAGGCAACTATTTTAGATAACGTGTTACATTCCGGTTATGTTCTTCCAGGGTGACCGCATAATGAAAATTCCCTTCATCATCCGTAAGGTAATATATATAGTCACTTTTAATCGGATTAAGTACAGCCAAAAGCGCTGTTGCACCAGGGTTACCGATGGGGGTTGGGGGGAGTCCAGCATACTTGTATGTATTGTACGGAGAGTCAAGTGTATCAATTAGCTCAGCTAACTTCCCTGTTGGTAAATCCTTCAGATCTGTGTCCAGCACATACGCTATAGTCGCATCAGCTTGCAGTGGCATACCCAAAGCAAGGCGATTGCTTAGTATACCTGCGACAGTGCGCATACTTTCTTCATCGTTGGCCTCGCGCTCAACGATAGATGCCAGTATTACCCAATCATTAAAACTATAGCCAGAAGACTCTAAAGCATCTTGTTGTTGCTCGGCGAAGATTTGAAAACTATCACGCATCGTTTTCACTATGTCGAACGCAGTGTAATATGTTGGAACATAGTATGTTTCCGGCCACAGCTCACCTTCGCTGCTGCTGGCTGCCAGCATAAAGTCAGCCACACTAAGATCGGGCATGACATCGGAAACAATCAATGCGTACTCATCTGTTCGCATACCTTCGGGAAAGGTTAAGCGTACCAAGTCGTCACGCGCGGCTGTAGATGTAAGAAAATCTGCCACACCCAGCACATTCATCGAATGATCGAAAGTAAAATTACCAGCCTGAATCGGCTGATCCTTATGAAATAAAAGCAGCGTGAAGTAAAGCATGCCACCACTACGGACAATCTGGGTATCAGCAGCTAAAGTAGCAATCTCCTTGATACTGGCCCCTTCGGGGATAGATAGTGTTGTTGTACCAGTTGTATTTGGTGCCGAACTTAAAAACAACAGCGCCAGCATCACACTGCCAAGTAATACGGTTGGCAGTCCAAACAACAACCAACGCACCCGCGTTGGTAATGGTTGTCTATGCGCTAATACAGCAGCCTTCGCGCCATCGGTGGACACGGCTTCTTGGAGTGGATGATTCATAACATTACTGACCGATTGGAAGATTACTTGGAGCCTCACTACGTGCAGACTCAATGCGGCCAAGTGATGGCGTGAGTGCTACCTTGCCTGGCAGGTGCCACAGCGAAGCAAGCTCCTCGGCAGTGAATATTTTGGTGCCGTCATTTCTACTTTTGTTGAAATAAAGACGGCGTTTGTACTCACTGTGCTCTTGCTTTTTCCAACCGTCAATTTGTTTCTTGAGATTTGGAAAAAAGTCTTTATACCCAGCATCGGTACGCCAACGTGCGCCAACGGCATTACGTCCAATAATGTCCCATTGACTAAAACTACGTATTACGGGACTTATATTATCACCATTGAAGTGTCCCTTTTTTGCAAGGTACATCCAACGAATACCGGTATCATAAGCATATTTACTGGCGTTTCTTTCCATGATTTCAATAAGTTTACGTTCCCCGTCAGTAAGGCGAGAGAACAACATTTCTGTAAAAGGAGAGTCTGCAGCTGCATTTTCATTTTTCAAAGCATCACCTTTTTCATCACGCTTCATCATGTCATTTATGATTTTATGTACGCCCTTCTCCCAACTTGGACCCTCTTTTCGCACCAGCTGCCCATTTTTAAATGATTCCGGTCTGAAAGGTTTACAAACATACTGTATATATACGCGTTCTTGCGGAGAAATATTACCGAGTATCTCAAGCATAGGTGTAATCGGATCGACCT
>QKBW01000023.1 GCA_003245875.1 Candidatus Kaiserbacteria bacterium | reverse complement strand
AATCGGAGATGGAAAAATAGAAACAATACAAAAGGCCGGCGCTTTGCGCCGGCCTTTTGTGATTATTTCTTTTTCTGTTCGTAAAGAGTGTGGGTCTTGGCAATTGGATTGTATTTGCGTTCCGCATGCTTTTTACTTGGGTCCTTTTTGTTCTTGTTATTAAAGGTGGTGTAGTAGGTATGACCCTTGCCAACGCCCTTGGCGTCGCCCTTTGTTACCAATTTGATCAGTCGGTCTTGTGACATAGTGCGGGCATAATATCAGACCTTTTTGTCGGCGTCAACATTCTTTTTTGTTCACTTATACTGTTTGCGCCAGAAACCAAGCCCAAAAGGGAGGGACACATAGCGGCCGATTTTGGTGCGATGGATGGATAGGGCGAGGCCGGATGTACCAGCTTGTTGGGAGATCACTTCGGCAAGGCTGCGCATATAGGTACCAGAGCTGGCAATACAGGTGAATGAGCCAATCGTATATGTGCGGTTTGGGTACGCCGCAAAGATTCGCTGCCAGGAAGCACGGACTTCAGGACGGCGGAAGTCGTTGCCAAGCGCCTTTCGAGGGTCGGTAACTGGTGGTATGCTCTCGATTTTTTGTTGTACCAACGCTTTTAGCTCTGGTGTGCTGATCGTACGCGTGCCGGTACAGGTTAGTTTGTAAATGGTTGAGTGTTGTGTCGGAATAGTGATCTCATTGAGTCTACCTTCGACCGCCCAAGTATGGAGCGGTTTACCATTGACCGGTTTAGCAGAGAAGTGCGGAAAAGGAAGTGCAATCGGTCCGCGAAATGTGTGCGCGATGGCCCCGAGCTGATTTTTGGTTTGGTTAATAAGAGTTGGTGCTGCTTGCGTGATGCCCAAAACATCTGCGCTGTCGCTCGCAATCGCAAACAACACGTCAAAATCATATTGCTTATCAAGCTGGTGGTAGTGTTCTTGTTGCTTGCATTCAGGCCCAATTAAAACCAAAAGCTTTCCCGAGGCCATCGGGTCGAGACGTCCAGCATAGGCAAGTGGTGTTTGTGTAAGACCTGGTTTAGTAGATCGCCACGCTTCCATACACGAGAGTGGCGTTTCCCCAACTTTTTTACCTAAAACGACATATCGTTGCATAGCAGCACTCTAACATAAAAAGAATGGGCCGGCGCTATAGGCAAGGTTTGATTCCATTGCGTGGAAAAGCTCACTGCTCATACCGGTGGTAGGTGTTATCATACAAGTGATATGGACCGCTCAGTTCCTTTTTTGAATGCGTGTATTTCTTTTGTTGTTTTTATAACCACGATTTCGTTGGTTATCTACATGCTGGTCTCTTTTGTGACCGGCACCTACGATGTCGCGTTTCAGATATTTCAAACCATTTTTCTCACCCCGGCGGATCGGCAAAATGTGTTGGCACCACTCAATGCTGACTTTTTACATACCATCGCGCTCCTGATCATCTTGATGAAAGCGTATCGCGTTCTTGTTGAATATATGCGGTGGTATCACATCGATATCAAATACATGATGGAAATTGGCATCATTGCTTCTATTTTGGAATTGCTTTTTAACTACCAGCATTACACAACAGATATGCGGTTCATCTTCTTGGGTATCGCGGTGTCATTTAGTGCAATCTATACACTAAAGCATGATGTATTGGTGAAGGCCATGAAGGAATCCCGTAGTGAGAATCTTCTGTGGCGTAATGGTTGTGTGCAATATGACGACCTTGATGCCATTGAGGACGAGATCGTGGAAGAGGTTTTGGAAGAGGTAAAACCAAAGAAAAAAGTGGTACGTAAAAAGGCGACTAAGAAAGTAAGTTCTAAAAAGAAAATTACAAAATAAAAATAAAAGCCGAATGTTTAGCATTCGGCTTTTATTTTTATAGGCTGTACAAAAAAGTGTTCACTATTAGTAAACCAACGACGAATAGTATTGCGATACCAATTGCTTTCATAAGCCTATAGTATCATCGTTGGTCTAAGAAAAGAAAAGGCGCGCCCGGGGGCGCGCCTGAAGTCTGGTTTAGCCGATCTTTGGTTGCCAGCAGGCACGACTTGCGGCCCACGGGCGAAAGCCCTGTGTCTCAACCAGATAACGAATATAGGCGAAGTAGCCTTCGTCCGTTGAAAGGTTGAGATCAAGACCTTGCTTATTGGCTTCCTGTTGGTGCAAGCTGAGCATCAGCTGGAGGGCGCCGCGGGCACCAGATCCATCAGAGTTTGGCAGGAAACGCCCGTCGGCTGTCCGGTGAACCAGACCAGATTCGCAGTTGGCGATGATCACCATTTTGTGCGCGATATCTGGTTGGTCGGCAAATGTGTCCAGGATGATCGCCTTGACAGCATTTCCCTCCATTACCTCTGCTTTTGCAGCTTGGGCAATTGTGAGCACCAAGACTGCAAGGAGGTATTTTGTGGATGTTCTCATTCTGAGTCTCCTTAGTAGCTTTCTACACGGGAAACCCTTCCCAGAAACAATCAAACTCGGTAAATAACTAATCCCAAGCCTTATGACGCACAAAAAAGAAATTTCTTACATTTCTGAAAAATCAAATCGTACGTCGTCAAAGTTAAGAATAACTCCGCGTTCATCAACAATAATACCTTCTTTGCGATAAAGTTCACGTCGCTTTTTAGCATATGGCTCCGGGAGCCATACCTTGCCATCAGCATAAACAATACGATGGAAAGGGATGACTGTGCTGTTGGGGTGAGACGCAAGAATGGTGGTGATGCTCCGGGCAGCTTGCGCGCCGCCTCCGGCGGCGCGTGCCAGATCACCATACGTAGTCACTTTCCCTTCAGGAATAGAAAATGCCAGATCAAAGACGCGTTGACTGAAACTTGTTGCGTCCATTATTACACGCGTAATTTGCTAATGATCAGACTGGCGAAGAGCACCATTATTGCCATGGTCGCAATTACATAGTTCATGGTACCCTGAAGATTGGCAACTACAATGCCGGCACTGGCCCAAGCGAGTACCCCTCCGTACCATATCGAGTAGCCAGTACGACGGAAGAGCCACCAACTCCACGCAATTGCACCGGCCAGAAGTACGATATTGCTCAGGGTGTTCATTGATGCATTCGTGATAATTGCTTGTTGCACTAATAATACTTGCAGATTGAGCCACATCGCAATACCTGTCCATGCCGCATACGGATATAGGACGGTTTGCGAAAAGTACTGAGCTTTGGAAACTGAGAGTCGTTGTCTGGTTACTACAAATGCAAGGGACGCAGCCATGGCAATAAGCACAGGCCAGGTAAACCACAGAACAATCCCTGTGCTGTTGGCCAGCCACAACCAGATTGTCGAACCGATAAAAGCGATCGAAGCCGGTATACGTACCGTTCGTAGTAGTTGGTTATCGTTTTTGGGAATCACCTGATATATAGCGAAGGTAAAAGAAAGTAAGTAGATAAAACCCCAAATACTAAACGCCCAGCTGGCCGGTTGGATCAAAATAGGGAAGGTATACACACTTGATTCAAAGGCACCAACGCCGGAAAATAATGCTAAACCAACGAGCTGACTCGCAGCTGCTAGTAAGGTAAGTATAGGCATAAAATTCATACAAATTTATTTTACCACGCTATTGGTGTCTCATAGTGAGCGACCAGATACGCATTGGTTTGGCTGAAGGGTTTCGAGCCAAAGAAACCGCGGTGGGCGGAAAGGGGGGATGGGTGCGGGGCGGTTAAGACCAGATGCTTTGCTTCGTCAATCAGTGAACGTTTGGCAATAGCATGTGCACCCCAAAGAATAAAAACCACGTGCTCACGTTGACGGGAAACCAGAGTGATCACTGCATCGGTAAATTGTTCCCAGCCGAGGGGGCGGTGAGAAGCAGCTTCGCCAGCTCGTACGGTCAGTGAACTATTCAGGAGTAACACTCCTTGTGTGGCCCAGTCCTCCAGGTTGCCAGAGTCAGTGTGTGCGATGCCCAAGTCGCTGGCCAGTTCTTTGTAAATATTAACGAGGGATGGTGGTACAGCAATACCTTCTGGAACCGAAAACGCTAAACCATGTGCTTGGTGTGGCCCATGATAGGGGTCTTGTCCAATAATGACCACTTTAACTCGATCAAACGGGGTAAGTGTAAACGCATTGAAGAGTTGCTTTGGTGGAGGGTAAACCAGTTCTTTGAGGTAGGCTTCCTTCACTTTGGTTGCAAGTGTACGAAAGTATTCTTTCTGAAACTCGTCTTCCAACGCGGTTTTCCAGCTTGGTTCGATGGTCACGTTCATGGAAGTAGTATAACAAAATATACGGTGGACCTACGGAGAATCGAACTCCGGCTTCATCCATGCCATGGATGCGTGATACCATTTCACT
>QKBW01000012.1 GCA_003245875.1 Candidatus Kaiserbacteria bacterium | reverse complement strand
GAACGAAGCATAGCGTATGGATATTAAAACAGTCATTTTTATTGGTTCACAGGGTAGTGGAAAGGGTACACAAATACAGCGGTTAAAGACTATTCTTGAAGAGCGTGATCGTCGACGAGTAGTTGACATTCAAACCGGTCGTCGTTTTCGTGCGCTGGCTGCGCGCCAAGAGACATATGCCGAGAATAAAGTAGCTGCAACACTCAACAGTGGTTCCTTGCAGCCGGACTTTCTTTCCGCAGTGCTGTGGGGCCAAGCAATGGTAGACCAGCTTGACCCGATGAGCCATTTGCTGATCGACGGTTTTCCGCGCACTATCGAACAGGTACCAGCGCTTGATGACGCCTTCCACTTTTTCGCCCGTGGTGCAGTTGATATTATCAATCTCGTTGTGCCGGAGGAGGTGGTACGTGCGCGCATGGAGGATCGTGCTCGTGAAGACGACACCACTGAATCGATCGAAGAGCGATTACGCTGGTATCGTGAAGATACGGTGCCGGTAATCGAGCATTATCGTACTCGCCCGCAGACCACTGTCCATGATATTGATGGTGTACAAGATATTGATGGAGTACACACGGCAATCGTGAGCGCGCTGAATCTAACGGTATAAATTATGTCCGGTATCACTATCAAAACCAAAGAAGATATTGAAAAGCTACGCCGTGGCGGCAAGGTCCTCGCGCATATTTTGGATGAGTTAGAAAAAGAAGTCGTTCCCGGGAACACAACATTGGATGTCGATGATAAGGCGATGCAACTAATTGAAAAATATGGTGCCACCCCATTAACTCTTGGTTACCATCCAAGTTTTGCACCACGTCCATACCCGGCTTCGACCTGTGTATCAATTGATGATGTCGTGGTACATGGTATTCCAAATGAATACCCTGAGACTTTTATGGAAGGAGATGTGGTGTCCATTGACCTTGTGATCGAGTATGAAGGAATGGTGGTAGATTCGGCGCGGACAGTGGGCGCCGGGACTTTGGCAAAGGAAGATGCAGAACTTTTGGAGGTAACCCGTCAAGCGCTAAAGGCCGGTATTGCCGCGGTGCGCCCCGGCGCCCATGTCTCTGATATTGGCAAAGCGGTCGAAGCGGCTACTCCAAAGGGTTTTTCTCAGGTGCGTGATTTTTGCGGTCATGGGGTGGGTTATTCTCTCCATGAAGAGCCTCAAATTCCCAATTACTACATCCCCGGCCGCTCTCCCGAGCTGAAAGAGGGTATGGTTTTGGCCATTGAGCCAATGGTTATCATTGGTAAAAACCCAGAAGTGTTTATCGCTGATGATGGCTATACTGTTCTTACTGCCTCAGGACAAAACGCCGCCCACATGGAGCATACTGTTCTCGTAACCAAGAAAGGAGTGGAGGTGTTGACGGTTTCTTAAGTGTCCTGATTGTATATTGAAAGGTCATATTTTTATATGGCCTTTTCTTTTTTTGTGTGGTAGAGGTATTTACCACCCTGGTTTGTGCATACAGGAAAGCTGTGCCCTATGGGGCTTGCACAAAGCTAAGGGTGGGGTATACTGCGGCCGTAAAAATAACTTGTATTTGTAATAAATTATGGCACGACAACCACATCAGGAGCGGACATTTGTAATGTTTAAGCCGGATACCGTACAGCGTTCACTCATGGGCGATATTATCCGCCGCTTTGAGGCAACCGGCCTTAAGTGCGTTGCTATGAAGATGTTCATGGCTGACGAGAAGAGAATTTTTGCGCACTACAACAAGAACGACGAATGGTTTTTGAAGAAAGGTACCGGCATTGTTGAGAATCTTCAGGCACAGGGGCTTCCTGTCACCAAAGAGCCTATCGAGTATGGCAAGGACATCATCCGTGCTAATGCCAAGTTCATGATGTCGGCACCGGTGGTCGCTATGGTGTGGGAAGGTAACCAAGCTATGGCCGTGATTAAGAAACTGGTTGGGTCAACGGAACCAGCTACATCAGATGTCGGTACTGTACGAGGTGACTACACGGTAGATTCATATTCTCACGCTGCGGTGGAGGATAGAGCAGTGCGAAACCTTATTCATTGTACTGATCCTGCTGATGGTGCAAGCGAGGCGGAACGTGAGATTAATATATGGATCGATGAGTCTGAGATCATGAATTATGTTAGCGCTCAAGAAAGGGTAATGTACGACGTAAACTTTGACGGTATCAAGGAGTAATTTTTGAAACCAACAAAACGGCCGGGAGCAAGCTCCCGGCCGTTTTGTATGATGTCCTCCTAACCATAACGCCCGCTCCGTTGTTTTCTGGAGGGCGGAACTAGGGGGCGGTGGGCGCAGAAAAAGGAGCCACTTCCACTTCATAGCATTGGTTCGTAAAGACGATATTCTAGAGTCTTCCAAACCGTGCTATCATAGACAGTGGAACCACATAACGTATGTTCTGCTTAAGTGTATGTTCAGGGCTGCCTGTAGTCACAATTGGTGCCGAGAACTCGCAAGAGATTTCGAATAGTCCGGTTGGAAAAGGTGCCCACCTGATCTTCAGGAGGAGCATACGGTTGTGGTTCCATCGAAAAAAGCCCTGTTTGTACAGGGCTTTTTTCATTTCCCCGTATGTTACTATACAGGTAATGTTAAAATTGACGACGATATTTTTCGTACTCTGTCTGGGAATGTTGGCGGGTATACATATTTTGGCCTTACATTTTTATCTGTACTGGACCTTCTGGTGGTTTGATATGCCGGTTCACTTCTTTGGTGGTGCAGTGGTGGCACTCGGTGTCTTTACCCTTGGTGATTTCATTAAAGAATTTCCTGAACGTTTTTTATACGTCGTGCCGGTCATGTCCGCGGTCATTATTGTGGCACTGCTTTGGGAATTGTTTGAAATATCAATCGGCATTCCAGCCCAAGAACCAGGATTTGCGATGGATTCACTTAGCGATATTATCTTTGGAGTGATTGGCGGCTTCGCTGGTTTTTTGGTTGGTCATGCTATTCGTCGTCTATGAGTACTGCAACAATAAAGTTCTGTGGCGGGGTGGGGAGTGTTACAGGTGCTAATTTCTTGCTGGACGTTGGTGAGGCCACCTTTTTGGTTGATTGCGGGCTTATTCAAGGTGACCGCTTCGTCCAAGCGAAGAACGCGGATCCGTTCCCGTATGATCCATCTGTGGTTAAGGTGCTGTTTGTCACCCACGCACACGCCGACCATATCGGTCGCATTCCTAAGCTTGTACGAGACGGCTTCCGTGGTGTCATCTACTCCACAGAAGCAACCAAAGCCCTGGCCAATATCATGTTGCGTGATGCGTACAAGGTTATGCTGTTTGAGGAGGAAAAGTACGGTATTGAGCGTTTGTATGAAGAGAAGGACATTGATGCTGCCCTCGCGCTTTGGGAGGTGAAGCCATACGATACCTCATTTGGTGTGCCGGGTGGGGTGACCGCAACTTTTACCGACGCTGGCCACATTCTTGGTTCGGCCATGGTCAATTTGGTTCGGGAGAGCAAAAAGATAGTTTTTACCGGTGATATCGGCAATATACCACAACCGCTTTTGAATCCACCCGTTGTGCCGACCGAGTACGACTACCTGATAATGGAAAGTGTCTATGGCGATCGGGTACATGAAGATGTGACTGAACGCACTGCCATGTTGCTCGGTCAGATTGAAGACACACGAAAGAAGGGCGGCGTGTTGCTCATTCCGGCGTTTTCATTGGAGCGCACACAAGCCATGCTCTTGGAGATCAACAATGCGGTCGAGACCGGTATCATTAAACCAATCCCCGTCTACCTGGACTCACCGTTGGCAATTGCGGTCACCGACATGTATACCAAGTATGTTGGGTATCTGAAAGACAAAGTACAAAAGCAAATTCATGCTGGTGACGACATCTTTGCCTTTCCGGGGCTGACGAAAACCAGAACAAATGAAGATTCACGACAGATTGCCAAAGAGCCAAACCCAAAGGTTATCATTGCCGGTAGCGGTATGAGCCATGGTGGGCGCATCATGGAGCACGAGATACGGTACCTGGGCGATAAAAATAACACGCTGTTACTGGTTGGGTATCAGGCGGTAGGTAGTATGGGAAGATTGCTTAATGATGGCGTAAAGAAATTGCGGATACTCAATACTGATGTGCATGTACGGGCTAAGGTGGCACGTATTCGCGGCTATTCTGGGCACGCGGACAGGCCACAACTCGTTGACCTGGTGGCAAAGGGAGGAGAGAAAGCCAAGCAGATCTTTGTGGCGATGGGTGAAGAACAATCCTCGTTGCACCTGGTGCAACGTTTGCGTGATTATCTTGGGGTTAATGCAGTGGCTCCGGCTGAAAATCAAGAGTTCGAGCTTGATTTTTAAAACATAAGAAAACCG
>QKBW01000021.1 GCA_003245875.1 Candidatus Kaiserbacteria bacterium | reverse complement strand
CAAAGAAAGAGCGAGTTGATTGTAATCTTTACGTGTTGTTTTCTTGGCGGCCGGTTTAGTGGTCTTCTTTTTTGGTGTTGGCATGTGATCAAAACTTACAAATAGACAATCAGTATACACCACACGTTTTATTACCAAAAAGTGCACACAATAAAAGCCCGGTGCTATCTTCCGGAATAACCGACAGCAACCGAGCGTAGGTGTAGGTGTGGCGCCGGCCTAAAGGCCGGCGCCAAGTCATTCAAGCCCCTCCAACCGATCCATGATGGACCCTGGCTGCGTCAGCCGGGACCAAAAGAACGTGGCCGCCACGCTTGTGGCCAACCAGAACAAAAAAATAGCCATAGGCATACCTCCTCATCACCTTTTATATAACTTTGGCTATTGTTGTCAAGTTACATAGCCTAAACAAACAAAAAACCCGCCGGCTTTTGCCAGCGAGTGGATGTGTCCAAGGGACAAATAACAAAAAAGAACTATGGTTGGGTGCAGGTCCCGCTTACGCTCAGACCTGCACCCTCCCTTCTCTCCGGTTTCTGGGGATGTCTACCCGGAGAGAAACCATCCACCGCTCCGCAAAGGGAAAAACAGAGAGTGGATGGCCGTCAGTCCCGCGCTGTGGGGGCTTTACCGCGCGAGACTATCTCAATCAGGCCACCAGCGCCATCTTATCGCTGTTGGCAAGCAGGCCGATAGCCTGCCGAATGACCATGGCCAAATCGGCAATGCCACCGCCCTGCTGTTCGAGCTGCGAGAGCTCGATGCCGGCCATGTGCGGGAGCTTGAACTCATGTTCGTGCCCCACCTCAACGGTGTGCGCACGGAACACCTTCAGTTCAGGCAGTTCTTCCTCGCCGGCGGCACGAATGATCTCATTTTCAATCACCGCCGCCTCGCCGATCCCCATCACGACCATCAAGGTACCCTTGATCAGGGTGACCGGGCTGCCAGCGACAGCTGCGACATAGAGCGAGAAGAAGTTCCCGTCGCCGAAGTCGAAGTGCAGCACCGTCGCCAGACGGTCTTTTTCGACAGCGGGGACCACCCCGTCCCGCACTGCCACATTGCCCATAGCGGTCAGAACCGCCAGATCAAAACGAAAGATGCCTTTCACGTATTCCTCCTGTGGGCCTTCGGCCCGTTTTGTTTCTTACTCGATTTTGACCTTTTGTTTGGCCTCCTCCCGAGCGAGGCAATAACATACCACACTATATAAAAAACGCAATACTTTCAAAAAATGCCCGGCAATCAGTTTGGGTTAGATGATACCCGCCATATTTCTCTGTTATGATAGTGCAATGCAACGAACAGACGCCCTAGCTTCACATTTCCGTCTCGATCTTGGACATCAAAAAGCCCTAAAGAGACTCGGCATAACAACCGTAGAAGAGCTGCTCTACCACCTCCCTGCCCGCTACGAAGACACCGGTGATATCCAGTCGGTGGCAGGCCTTGAGAAAGGTAGCGACGCAGTAGTGTACGGCCAACTCTCCGACCTAAAGACCCGCAAAGCCTGGAAAAGCCGCAAACCGATCGCTGAAGGCTATGTTGAAGACGGCTCGGCCAAGATCAAGATCATGTGGTTTAACCAACCATACTTGGCCAAGATGTATCAGGATGGTCTTTATGTAAAAGTAGCCGGCAAGGTGACAGGCAGTGAAGGTAAGCTCTATATTGCCAATCCGGAAGTCGAACGACTCGATAGTCTACCAATAGACCGTTCAGATAGTATTTTTAAAGATACCGGTGAAGCTGACGACACACTCTACCCTGTTTATCGAGAAACCGCTGGTGTAACCAGTAAGTGGTTTTACCACACGGTACTTAAGTGTTTTGAAAAAGGCGTCTTAGAGCATTTGGTTGACCCGATCCCAAAAGACGTACTCGACCGGTACAATCTGCCGGAATTAAAAACTGCCTTGGTCTGGATTCATTCCCCTAAAAAGGCAACCGATGCCGAAGCGGCGCGCAAACGATTCGCTTTCGAAGAAGTCTTTTATATCCAAATCCAAAATGCCCAAAACAAAGCAGCAGTAAATGCAGCGACCACATACAGTTTCAAAACCGCACCGGATCATATTGCCGCTTTTACGAGTCGCTTTCCGTTTACTTTAACCAACAGCCAAGATACAGCAATCACGGAGATCCTCGCTAATTTCTCCGGTAATCACGCCATGAGTCGTCTCCTCGAAGGCGACGTGGGAAGTGGAAAAACGGCCGTAGCAGCCACCACCGCATACGCGGTAGCAACCTCACGCCCCGACACCGAAAAAGATTGGGGGAATCTGCAAGTGGCGTATATGGCACCAACCGAAATTCTCGCCAAGCAACACTTTGAAAGTTTTATTGAATACTTCCACCACCTCCCCATTCAGATCGGTCTGATCACCGGCAGTGGCTGCATGAAATTCCCGAGTAAAGTTGACCCAAAGCGGCCAACCAAAATCAGCAGGGCACAACTTCTCAAATGGGTGAAGAATGGCGAAATCCCGATCATTATAGGCACGCATGCACTCATATATAAGAGTGTTGAATTCAAACACCTCGCGTACGTCATTATCGATGAACAGCATCGTTTCGGTACCAACCAACGTAAACAGTTGGCAAAGAAGGATGCTCGTATGCCGCACCTGCTTTCAATGACCGCAACACCGATTCCTCGAACTCTCGCACTGACCATTTATGGCGACCTCGATATCACGCTACTTGACGAGATGCCGGCCGGCCGCAAACCGATCATCACTAAGATCATAGGCCCGGGACAGCAAAATGATATGTATGAACACGTGCGTTCCGAGCTGGCGGCCGGCCGGCAAACCTACGTCATTTGTCCACGAATCGACGAACCTGATGAAAGCAAGGCCACTGCACTGCGACTGAAGAGCGTCAAAGCGGAAGCAGCTCGGCTACAGAAAGATGTCTTTCAAGAATACGAGGTTGGTATTCTCCACGGAAAAATGACACCAGCCGAAAAAGATAAAACGATGAAGGATTTTTCTGATCATAAGATCGATATACTGGTCGCCACATCAGTCGTAGAGGTTGGTGTCAATGTACCAAACGCAACCAACATCATTATCGAGGGTGCCGAACGCTTTGGTCTTTCCCAACTCCACCAGCTACGCGGTCGAGTTATTCGCGGGACTCATCAACCGTACTGTTTTGCAGTAACTGAGAGTAAAAGCGATAAAACCCGTGATCGCCTCAAAGCACTTGCCACCGCCAAAAACGGTTTTGAGTTAGCGGAGCACGATCTCCAATTTCGTGGCAGCGGTGAACTTTATGGAGCAAAACAATCCGGTCTTTCTGACCTTGGTATGGAAGCGATCAAAAACCTCAAGCTCGTTGAGGCAGCCAGGAGCGAGGCACAAGGACTCGTTAGGCGCTGTCCGGACCCTGCCGACTTTTCCCGTACCTACCCCCTCCTCACCCACAAACTCACTCTCCTGGGCGAAAGTTTGCATATGGAGTAACACAAACCCACGCAGTGCGCGGGTTTGTGTTACTCCTCAGTTAATAAGTAACTACCGTAACCAACCAAATAAGAAACCAAACAATCCCAGTTGGTCACCCGCATCGCTCACCACGGTCTGTAGGCGGTTTTGTTCTTGTTCTAAGTTTTGTATTTGGTTCTGTACCAACTGCACTGCAGCCTGGTCACAATCTTCACAAGTTAATATGTATTGTTGCATCTCCTCAATACGACTTTGATTCTGTTCCATTGTTTGCTCCATTTCTGAAACAGCCTCACTATCTTGTCCAAAAAGGAATAACTGCAAGCGGCTGCGGTTTTCCAACAAAGACTCGTTTTTTGTCAGGCTATCCATGGCCTGACTCATTTCTTGTGCTACCTGGCTCATGTGCGCACCACCTTGTCCAAGCAATGATTCCGCAGCCATAATAGCATCTGCAGCCACACGTGCTTCTACACGGGTCTGTACCTGCGCACCCTCACCTTCTTGTTCTTGACTTCGCACCTGATTTTGTTCCATCACATACTGATCAAGTGATTCTGCAGAATCAACGTGTATACGATCACGGTCTTGATCCTGGTCTGGTTCCCCATCACCGGTACCATCCTTCAATTGATCACGGCCTTGGGACTGCTCCTGATCCTGGTCTGCAGTAACCGTTGTCAGATCCTGTGTTTGTAGCCGATCTCGGTCTTGCTGAGGCTCGTAATCATCATCATGAAGCGTAGAATCTTGCAAACGATCACGGTCTTGTAGCTGATCAGCTTCGTCAGAACCTTGACTCTGCATGTTTTCCCCTTCTTGACTTCCATCTCCCTGGCCACCATTACGTTCTGCCTGTGCCGTATAAAAAGCCAGCAAAAATAAAAGTGGAACGACAGCCAGAAGCCATGGGGTTTTAATACGAAATGTTTTCATATGCACAATGATTAGTCTACTATGCCTACCGCCTGTATATGTTTGATAGGTAATATATGATAACACCTTTTACGGTACGCCTTACAGTACACTTGTAAAGTAGGTGGCTGGAATTCATATTAACAGAATAACTAGAGCGTGTTTGAGTTCAGTATTAATTCACGGTATAGTGATGACCACCCGCCGATAGCTCAGTTGGTAGAGCGCGGAGCTTATACCTCCGTGGTCCTTGGTTCGAGTCCAAGTCGGCGGACACTAAAAGTGGTATACTTACCACCTATGTCAAAAATCACAGATAGTTTGGCGTGGCGTTACGCAACGCATAAATTTATAAAGGATAAAGAGATATCAGAAGCTGACCTTTCAAATATTTTAGAAGCCGGTAATTTAGCTGCCACCGCATACGGTTTGCAACCATTTACCTTTGTAGTAATTACGGACCAAGCGCTGAAAGATTCACTCGTTCCTCATGCGTATGGTCAACAACACGTCGCAGACAACAGCGCGCTTGTTGTACTAGCCGCCGCTACCAATATCGACGAGGCGTACATCACTGAATACACGAGCCGTATTGAGAAGGTACGTAATCTTCCTGCCGGCAGTGTTGATGGATTCAAAGATGCGATGGTGGGAGACTTGACCAACCGTACCCCGGAAGCACGTCTGGCCTGGGCACAAAAACAAGCATACATCGCACTTGGTACTATGATGGCAGCCGCCTCAGAATTACAGGTAGATAACCATGCTCTCGAAGGGTTTAACCCCGACGCATTTGACGAAGCACTCGGTCTGACTGCAAAAGGTTTACATGCGACCGTATTGCTCGCACTTGGCTACCGTGCTCCAGAAGATGAATGGCAGCACATGGCTAAGGTTCGCAAAAATCCAGAGCAAATCATAGAGTACCGCTAAATCAACAGTACACAAAAGGCGTGGGCAATCTGCGCCTTTTGTGTACCAAAATGAGCGCTACAGTATATTCCTGCTACTACCACCCATCTTCTCACTGAGAATAACGAGGATAAAATGAGAGTTGCGATAGGGTTAATGAATATTGGTGCCTAAAGAAACACATGCGGCGGGCCAAAGGCCCGCCGCATGTTTCCCTTCTCACTCTCTGGAGGAATTATTGTTATTCGAGTGGTTTACTCGGATCACCCATCTTCTCCTCAGCTTCACGCTCATCACGATAAATATCATTGATCGGCACCCCTTGCTCCGCCAATAATTCTTCGTACTCCGGACGCTCCAATGTTTCAACCGTCATGAGTTTCTGTGAAATAGCATCCAGTGCTGTCTTGTACTCGGTCAAGATATCACGTGCTTTGCCCTTCCCTTCTTCGATGATCTTCTGGACCTCATCATCAATAGCCTTGGCGACTTGCGGTGAATAACCACGGTCCTCGCTCACACCACCGCCAATCATACGTCCACCAGTTCCTTCTAAAGCTATTGGGCCTAACGCGCTCATCCCATATTTTGTCACCATATCGCGTGCCAAATTGGCAACGACCTGAAGATCATTGCTTGGACCGGTTGTTAAGTCACCAAAGATCATCTCTTCGGTCACGTAGCCACCGAGTGTCATTGCAATATCATCCAAGAATTCTTTCTTCGTGTGCATTTTGCGGTCTTCGTCAGGCAACTTCAAAGTATATCCGGCCGCACGACCACGGGAAATAATTGATATCTTTTGGACCGGATCAGCATATGGCAACACTGATGCCACTAAGGCATGGCCAACTTCATGGTACGCAGTCACTAAGCGTTCTTTTTTCGAGAGTACATGACTCTTGCGCTCAGGGCCAAGCATCACTTTTTCAATAGAACGAATCAGGTCAAACTGCGCCAGTTTTTTACGCTCTTCACGCGCCGCCAAAATGGCAGCTTCGTTCATCAATGAATACAGCTCAGCACCAGAGAACCCCGGGGTACGCTGCGCGATGATGTCGAGATTCACATCCTCGGCCAACTGCTTCTTGCGTGCATGAACAACCAATATATCCTTACGGTCATTTCTATCAGGCAGGTCGATGGTAACACGACGATCAAAACGACCAGGGCGCAACAACGCTGGGTCGAGTACATCCGGACGGTTGGTTGCCGCCATCACGATCACCTTCGCGTTTGGTTCAAAACCATCCATTTCCACCAGTATCTGGTTGAGCGTTTGCTCTCGCTCATCGTTACCACCCCCAATACCAGTCCCTCGCACACGTCCGACAGCATCAATTTCATCAACAAAGATAATGGCCGGGGCTGCCTTTTTGGCCATATTAAAGAGATCGCGTACACGGCTGGCACCAACACCCACAAACATTTCCACAAACTCTGATCCGGAGATGGAGAAAAATGGCACACCAGCCTCACCAGCCACGGCTCGTGCAAGTAATGTCTTACCGGTTCCTGGTGCACCCATCATCATGACCCCCTTCGGAATCTCAGCACCAATATCCAGAAACTTCTTTGGATTTTTCAAGAAATCAACAATCTCTTCCAATTCTTGTTTAGCCTCCTTGGCTCCGGCGACATCTTTGAAAGTCACTTTTTGGTTTTGATCATTCGGATCGATCATGCGTGCTTTACTGTTTCCAAAACTCATCGCCTGCATGCCCGCACCTTTGACCTGGCGACTAAAGAACCAAATGATGGTGAGGAGAAGTAACAGCGGGAACAAGAACGGGGCCAGATTGGTAAACCAATACGCAAATCCTGTTGGGTTTTGTACATCAATAGACACCTTGGCCAATTCATCTGCAGTCACACCCAGGTTGGTCAGTGTCTGTGAGATGGCAGCATCGGTTTCTTTCTTTGCTTTGCCTGGAGTTTTACTCTCGTCGTTATAGGTAATATCCAAGCTACTACCACGAACCACAATTTCTTTCACTTCCCCAGCCTTGATCTGCTCCACTACTTGCGTCAGTGTCACCTCCTCTGGGGTGACCTTGGTCTCTACAATATATGAATACACTGCCGTAACCATAACCAACAGCAACACTCCGGAAAGAATATTATTCCAGAAGTTACCCGGCCCAACCGGTACTTTCTTTGTAATGTCCGGTAACTTGACCGGGTTCTTCTCCTTTTTTTGTTTTGGTTTGTGGTTCTCTGACATAGTGACGTCATTCTACCCCGACCCTAACATTTTGTCAGTTATAAGCACGGGTGCTAATAGGTACCGAAGAGTATCAAAATATCTGTTGAACAACAACAGATACATAACGCTTGCGGAGCAAGCAGACAAAATGTAAGGGTGGGATATACAGAAAAAGGTGGCGAATGCTGCGCATTCGCCACCTTTTTCTTGCTCCCACTTCTTGGTATAGTACGAACATCATGGCCGAATATGCCCGCAATAAAAAAGCCACATTCAACTACGAAGTACTCGAGACGATCGAGGCTGGTATTGTATTGTCCGGTCACGAGGTAAAAGCAGTGCGAAACGGCAGTGTTCAACTGGCCGGCAGTTATGTGATCGTGCGCGGGAGTGAGCTTTTTTTGGTCGGAGCCACCATTCCTCCTTACCAGCCGACCAATACTCCTAAAGATTACGAGCCCGACCGCCCACGAAAACTCCTGCTCTCTCAACGTGAAATAGCCCATCTCGAAAAGAAGCTCAATACCGCTGGCTTGACAATAGTACCTATTTCGTTATATAATAAAAGTAGTAAGGTGAAGCTGCAGATCGCACTGGTGCGCGGTAAAAAGAAGACAGACAAGCGCGAAACGATCAAAGCACGCGAAACAAAACGCACGCTGGAGCGTCTTATAAAGCGAGGGTAGTTTTTTAAAAATAATACATTTGGTTATCTTAAGGCGATCACCAACGATCGTCAGGGAGGAAAATGTGACAAGATCCATCGAGCCACAAACACCGGAAGCCATATTGAGGGTTAAGCTCCCTCTCATGGAAGTTCCGGGAGAAAAGGATGAACACTGCTACAACTGCATGCCTCATCCCGAAATCACTGCCGGCCAGAGCCTGGTCGCCGTGCGCTCATCATGGCAGACCTTGCCAGAAACGAAGAGGAGTGAAAAAATGGGTAACGGAGACCACCCAGAAGAAAGTGTCTCCATCGCCTTAAGGTAACCAAGTAGTACACCCTTCCCGCAAAAAATTGAATATCCATTCAATTTTTTGCGGGGATGCCAGGCATCGACGGTTAGCATGCCCATTGTGTGCAGTGTCGTAGCTGATCACTGACTACGTAAAAACAGTGTTCACGTTTACGTGCAAAGAACAACGTAAAAAGTCCTTACTTTTCAGCTAAGGACTTCGCATTTGCAACTGCGTAAGCAGTATGGGTGTTGAGCTTTTGCTCCACTTCGCCATGCGACATCACGAGTAATGAGTTCTCATAGTTACTCGCTGGTGTAATAACCATGAGAATAGACCTGTGTGCACTGTCGGAGCACACACGCGACGTTCTTCCGACTCGATGATGAAGTGTCTCGTCACCTCTTAAGCTTCATCATTCAAATCCAAGAAGTGACTACACACTGTAGATGCACTCTGTGCACCTGATTCGGACGGCGGTTCAACTCCGCCCATCTCCACCAAATCTGAAGCAAAACGAGCCTTATCATATAAGGCTCGTTTTGCTGTATTTTGAAAAGATGTTTGGAAAGATGGTAACTATTGACAATAAAATACTTTAATGCTATTATAGGAATTAGATTGAGTTACTCTACCGCACCAAGGCGGATGGTCCTTAACTGGACGGTAGCTCAAAAACCACCTAAGTTCCGCAGCAAGGCGATTAAATCCTTAGGTGAAGGGTACACTGAAATATTCGAGGAAATTCAACAATGCTCAGCTACAGCGACAGAAGGATCCTTCAGCAGTTCGTGGAGGAAGCCATGAACAGCAAGATGAAGATCGAGACCCTGCTGAGCAGGGTCAGGGATATCAACAAAGGGGTGACGGAGGTCCCCCACTCGGAGAAATACTCCGACTCCCCAACAGAGGAGTACCCCTTCGGCCTTCAGGGAGACGGAGAGAGACCTTCAGGGGTCGTTGAAATATTCTGCGGCTCACAGGTCAGTTTCGAGACCTCCGAAAGGAAGTCTCATTACGTCATGGTCATAGATGACCTGGCCAACGATGAAACCATCCCTATGCAAAGTACTGGTGAGACGCCCTACTGGGCGGACATCTCGGTCATCATCGAAGGTGGACGGATCGTCCACCTTGGGTGGACCGATCAATCCAAGGAAAGGGGGATTCCGGAGGAGGTGATGGTCTACCTTCGTCCCGTAATCCAATAAAGTTTAGGCGTTTCGCCCTAAACAACGCAAACAACTCAAGGCGAGGTGTCGGTGGTACCGGCTTCTCGCCTTTTCTTTACCACAAATCAACTATCTTCAGAAAATTAGGACACCCCATTTCAATCAAAGAATTTCTAAATTTTGATATACTATTTTCATGCAAATCATCCTCCTAGCTTCTGTTGAAGCATTCTTAGAATCTCTCACTGAAAAAGAAATTGCAAAAGCAATCAAAACAATTGAACTCCTCGAAGAATTTGGAAACAAATTAGGAATGCCCCATAGTAAATACTTAGACAACGGGATATTGGAGCTTCGCATGCGTGGAACTAGAGAAGTTAGAATTTTCTACTGTTTTAATAAAAACAAAGTTTACTTACTCCATGCCTTTATTAAGAAAGCGCGGAGAACTCCAGAAAAAGAATTAAACGCCGCCAAAACAGCAAAAAGTAACTTGCGCTAATATAACTTATAAGTTATATTTAACTTATGAAAACTACATTCAAACAATTTAAATCAAAAGCTCTCAAAGACTCAGTGGTGAAATCTGAGTATGAGGCTCTTGGACCAGAATATGAAGTGGTTAAAACTATTATCAACCAGCGTATTAAACGAGGTTGGTCTCAAACAGAACTGGCCAATGCCATTGGCAGCCGACAACCTGTAATTTCTCGACTGGAGCGAGGCGAAGGAAACCCTTCCCTTTCTACATTACAAAAGATTGCCAACGCTCTTGATTTATCCTTGCAAGTGTCGATGAAGTAATCACCACAAATCAACTATCTTCAAAAAATTCGCACACTCCATTTCAATCAAATCTGAATTATTTAGTCTTCGCCTTATCCAAATCAAGTACTTCATCGATACGGATCTGCTCGACGAAGTCGGGTACGTGGGAGACCAAGAGCATGGCACCTTGGTACTCGTCGAACGCTTTGGCAATGACGGGGATATGGCGGAAGTTGATGTGGTTGGTCGGCTCGTCGAGGATAAGCAGACCGGGATTCATGAGGACCAAACGTGCAAAAGCCACCAGCCCCTTCTGCCCTTCTGAAAGGAGACCAATCTTGGTCTTTATTAAATCACCTGTGATCAAAAAGCCGGCCGCAACCGAACGCATTTCTTCTTCATACTTTCTATCCATGGCGGCGAGCAGACAGTCGAAGACTGTCTGCTCAAAATCAAGGTTGGAGAAATCTTGTCGGTAATAACCAATGGTCACTCCCGGAGCCACCATCTCGCCTGCCGCGTGGCCAGATGCGAGTGATTCTAAGAGTGTCGTCTTCCCAATACCGTTAGGCCCCACAATTTGCATGTGTTTGCCGCGCTGTAATTTGATATCGCACGAGACAGCCTTTGGTCGGTGATTTTTAATGACCTGATATGAAGAAAGCTTGAGTATCTCCAGTGGTGTACCGGGTTGTGCAGGGATGGTAAATGGCCTGATGGTACGGTCCTCCTTTCGAACATCGACCTTCCCTTCTTCGAGCTCCTCGGCCTTCTCCTTCATGCGTTTGGCGACCAGGCGAATCTGACCACCCTTGCTACTAAAAGAACTGACCTTGTCTTTAAGTTGTTGTATCTCTTTATCTGCTTGTGCGGTTTGTCGTCGTTCCTTCTCTACACGTAGCCGTATTTCTTCCACCACGTCGTTATAGTTTCCATCGTATTGCTCAATCGTGCAGGTTTGGGTGTTGAGATAGAGCACCCCATGCGTAAACGCATTGAGAAATGCAGCGTCATGGGAAATGACTACCACTGTCTTGCGGTAGGCTTGGAGAAATTCAGTGAGGTGCGCAATGCCGGCAACGTCAAGGTTGTTGGTTGGCTCGTCGAGCAGGAGTACATCAGGATTTTGAATCAGTGCACTTGCCAGCAGCAAACGCGCCTGTTGACCACCGGAGAAACTTCCCACCACGCGATCTTTCAGTGCTGCTTGCATTTCTTTATCGGGAGGCAGTAAGTTGACCAATGCCAACACACCGTCAATCTTCGGATCAATATCGTATACCGTCTCACTAAAACAATTTTGGAAATATTCACGAACAGTTCGCTCCTGGTCAGAACGCGCCATTACCTGCTGAGCGATAGCGATACTGGTCCGCGGCAGAATATTAATCTCACCCTCGTCGGGAGTAAGCGCGCCAGTCACGAGCGCAAAGAGCGTGCTTTTACCGGCGCCATTCTGCCCCATTAGCGCCAGCTTGGCACCACGACGAATAGGAAAACTGGCCGCTCGCAAAATAGGCTTGGTCGCATCGTGTTCATACGAAACATTATTAAAAGTGATTATTCCATCGGCCCGAGACATAGGGTGTTATCCTACCCTATTTTCGGAGAAATGTGTAAAAACATGATTTGCTATACTCTATACTATGTATAAAACACCACAGCCAGAAGAGCCAAATACACACCCTGTCGATGAACGTGTCACCATTGGTCACGTACACATGCGTGCAGCAAACTTAGATACAATTGAAAAATTCTACGTTGGTATTTTAGGTTTCTCCGTCGTGACTCGCTACCCCAACGCCCTCTTTCTTGCTGCAGGACACTACCACCATCATCTTGCTTTCAATACCTGGACCTCAAAGGATGGTCAGCCGGCGCCAGAATCTATGACCGGCCTATACCACATCGCCATCAAATACCCAACACGCAAAACTCTCGCTGATGCGTTACAACGACTCATCCACGCCGAGTATGAACTAGACGGCATTAGTGACCACGGCACACAGCTAGCCCTGTATCTTCATGACCCGGAACAAAATGGCCTTGAACTGTACTGGGATCGCCCAGAAGAAGAATGGCCACTGGATGCTCAAGGGCATATTGAATTTAAAAGTGATTTGTTTGATCTTAAGGAATTACTGCGCGAATTAGATTAATGACACAACTAAAACCCACGGCTCTCGCCGTGGGTTTTGGGTTATGTTGTGCTCTAGCAAAAGATTTACGTCATCATGCTTCCCTTGAAACCATCTGTGACCCAGACGTAGAGGAAGTAGATCATGATCACAATGAAGAGAACGGCGAGCAGAGTTGCGTACTGTAGGACAACGGGAGCAAAGTACGTACCGATGAGTATACCCAAAATGAGTAGTGCGGCCTTTAGGAGGCCAACTTGCCACCAGGTAAAAAAATAGTTACGAAAGATCTTCATAAAAAATGATCTTAAATTACCAATACCTATATTGTACACCCGCAGGGACACAAAGTGTTTATTTGCACACGGACCAGAGACCTTGTCTGCTGGCGGCAGCTTCATCGGCCCAAGCCTTAAATTCTGCTGCATGAAGAGTGTTTGGTTTGATCGGCATAGGTTTGGCGTAGCCTTCTTTGACCAACGCTTCATTCACAAATGTGTCGCCAACATATACGTAGCGGAGTAAGCGCTCGTATTTGTCCTTATCTTCCTGGTCAGCAACAAGACGAACTTCCTTCCCTGCTACCAATGCTTCATTGCGTGCTGCAGCCTCACGGCTGTAGCACTGTGGTGACTGCGTATGGTACGTCTCTGGCGTGTCGATGCCGATGTATCGTATGCGAGTGGTGGTGCCGTTAAGCAAGACATCAATGGTGTCACCATCAATGACCCGAACAACCGGCGCCACAACCTCCGCCAGTGAGGCGGGTTGTGGCGCCGGTTGCCACCAAGCCAACACAAATGACAGTAATGAGAATAGTAATTCCATACCCTCAGTATACCGTGTTGTCATTTGTGCATGTCTAGCAACTGACAAGGCACGCCTATCACGGTATACTGCATCCCGATATGACCGATGAAACCTACCGACCAAAAGTACAAGTCAAGCGCAGCAGTGCCGGCTTGGGACTTTTTGCAGCTGAAGACATTAAAAAGGAGCAACTCATCATTGAGTACACGGGAGATCGCATTACCCAAGACGAAGCCAATCAACGTGGCGGGCGTTACTTATTTTCTGTCACTAAAGACTTAGTGATCGACGGCAAGGGGCGAGAAAACACCGCCCGCTACATCAACCACGCATGCAAACCAAACGCCGAGGCCGAACATGACGATGAGGAAGATCGCATCTATATCCGGGCACGCAAAAATATTAAAGCCGGAGAAGAGATCACTTACGACTACGGTAAAGAATACATGCGTGAGATTATTGGCCCAGAGGGCTGTCGTTGTGCAACTTGCCAAACGAAAACAAAATAAAACCCCTCTACGAGGGGTTTTATTTTTTAAAATTTAAATTATTCAACCAAATGTACGCCGGTGATGGTTGTCACGGCTTCGGTTGTTGAAGACTCTTCCCCCGGCATTACAACGATCACATCAGGTGCTTCTGGATTAGGGCCCCATGCTGTTACCGGACGAGTTGTAGCAGGTACCGTCGTTGTCGATGCAGCATCCGGCTCCGCCACGGTGGCGCGCATCACCTGCCCTACTTGTACAAAACGACCGGCATCTATGCCAACAAACACAGACAACCCAAAAACTGTTGCCAATGCCAACGAGAGCATGACTGAAACGGGGAAATTGCTTGCCGGTCCACGCTCGGGCACGGTTGGTAATGGTTTGGCGGACTTTGGTGCGACCGACTTCTTTTGCGCTGCGGCAACTGAACGCTGTCGTGGAGTAGTGGTAGCAGCCCGCTTTGTGGTGGTCTTTTTGGTTGCGGCTTTTTTTGCGACTTTCTTAACCGCAGTCTTTTTGACGACCTTCTTGATGGGGGTTTTCTTGGCAGTTTTTTTAGCCACCTTGGTTGTTGTCGAACGCGCACCGCCCGTAGCGCGCTTGGTTGTGCCCTGCCCTGTCTTTATCGTACGAGGAGCCATGTCTCTTTGAGTATAACAAACTTACCTTCAGTCAAAATGATAAAAGTGCACAGTGCATGCCTATCCATTGATTACAAGCAGCACTCGTGGTATAGTCCACACACCAAAGTTAGTGCTTGGTATGGTGACGAATTAGGGCGTTGCCACTCATTACTACATAAGCCAATACATCTTGCAGAAACCATATCGAGGAAATTACACCCCCAAAGACCGGACCAGAATTAACGATGCCATCAGAGCAAAAGAGCTTCGTGTGGTCGGGCCGCAAGGTGAGAATCTCGGTGTGCTTTCTACCAGAGAAGCGCTCTTAGAAGCAGAGCGAAACCACCTCGACCTGATCGAGATCTCCCCCAATGCCAACCCACCAGTCGCTAAGATCATGGACTTCGGCCAGTACCGATACGAAAAAAAACGCAAAGCCAGTGAGGTCAAATCAAAGTCACATGTGACCGAGACCAAGAACGTACAGGTAAAGATAGGTACTGGTGAGCATGACCAACAGCTTAAGGCTAAACGTGCGGCAGAATGGCTCAACGAGGGTCATCGCGTAAAGGTCGACCTCTTCCTTTGGGGACGATACAAATATATGGAACCAGAGTTCCTTAAAGAGCGTTTGGAACGCTTCCTAAAGATCATTCCTGCTGAATACAAGATCGCCGACGAGATCAAGAAGAGCCCCAAGGGGTACACCACGACACTCGAACGCCTCGGGAAAGGTGTCAAAGGACCAAAGGTGCTCAAGGAGGAAGACGAGCCGGTCAAAGCTGTCACCGAAGAAAAACCCAAGCCAGCCAAGAAGAAATCATTAGATGAGCTGATCGAGGGTGGCCTCATCTAGACAATTGAGCGAAAATACGCTATATTTTTGCCACTTTGCTGCTCTTTCCCGTAGTGGCAACCCGATCAAAAACAACGAATCAAAAACATTATGAAGACGAACAAATCTTATACAAAACGAATAAAAGTAACCAAGAACGGCAAGTTGGTGGCCCGCAAACCTGGACAAAACCACTACAATGCTCGTCAGAGTGGCGAACAACGTTTGCGTCGCAAGCGAACCAAGCAGCTGTCACTAAGCAAGCGTATTACCCGTCGTTTTCTACCGCGCACCGGCGCTTAAATCATAAAATACTATGGCACGAGTTAAAGGAGGAGTGATGGCCAACAAGCGCCGCAAGAATATCCTCGAACAAACTAAGGGGTTCCGCTTTGCCCGTTCAAAGAAGAAGCGAGCAGCACGTGAAGCGATTTACCACGCACATTTGCATTCTTTCGCACACCGTCGCGACAAAAAGAACGACTTTCGCCAGCTGTTTATTGTACGCATCAATGCTGCCTTGGCTCCATTTGAGATGAAGTACAGCCGCTTCATTAAGGCGTTGTCTGACAAGAGCATTGCCCTCGACCGCAAGACCTTGGCAATCCTCGCCAAAGATCACCCAGAGGCATTCGAAGCAGTCGTCAAAGCAGTGAAATAGTTTTGATTATAACCAAAGAAAACCGGCGCAGGCCTTACGGCCTGCGCCGGTTTTCTTATGTTTTAAAAATCAAGCTCGAACTCTTGATTTTCAGCCGG
>QKBW01000026.1 GCA_003245875.1 Candidatus Kaiserbacteria bacterium | reverse complement strand
AGGGGAGGTGGGCCAAAGGACCACCTCCCCTTTTTTACTTATAAATCTTCATACGATTCTTGCAAAGAGATCATGGAGAATACAGAACGAACATTTTCCACATTTTGGTCATGCTCTGCCAAACACGCAACATCCTGCACACTCACATCTTCAAGGAGCAACTGCATCTTTTCGTGTATTTGAGCTGACGCTTCCCTATCAGACTCTTGCTCACTACGGCTAAGGAACACGTCACACTGTAACAACTGGACATCGCGAGAAACTAAATACTTTTCGACCTGATCAACAAACACTAAACAGGCATCATGTGTGGCACGCCAGTCTCGTTCAAACGGACCATACTGTTTGTGAAAATCGGTTTCTATATCATGAATACAACGTTTGTAAAAATTTTGTCGTACAACAAACCGTTGTTGCACATATGCACAACGTGCTCTTTGTGTACGCAAATCTGTTGCTTCCATATGTTTTTATCATAGCAAAAATGACCCATTTCCAGGCAAACACAGTGCATATCTCACTTGCACACTAGGGGGGACTGTAATTTTCGTGCCACAAAATAGATAGACCATAACAGTAATCCTATACCTAAAAGACCAAATTCTTGCCCGTGCCAAGGAAGTAAAAGCAATAAACCATTAGCTCCAATAAATGATAGGAGTCCTGAGACAATGACTGATCCACAGGCTGCACAACCTACCCCAAATAGACCCGCAACCATCCCGGCCACACTAGCAGCATGTGCCCTATGTAATACCTGCCAACCGGTTTGTGCCCGACGAATGTATGTAATCACAAATGAAAGTTGCACCCCGAGTAGGACTGAAATACTCACCGTAGTCAGCATGTTCGTAAAGGTAATGCTACTTTGTAGTGAACTATACATACTGAGCAAAAAACTGACTTTAAGCCACCATTGGGAAGCCCCGCCCATGATGTAAACAATCAGTGACCAGTTTTGATACCACAGTACAGTGGTTAAAAATATCCACGCCGTACTGATCGTGATGAACCACGAGCACGGTTTTCGATACACCGTAAAAAAAGCGGAAAGAAGCATACTTGTAAGTATACATGCTGCGGGGCCAAAGGCCCCGCAGCTTTCCTATTTATTCAGAGCGCAATGCATCAACCGGCTGCAAACGTGCTGCATTACGTGCCGGGTACAGACCAAACACTACGCCCACAATTAATGAAACAAAGGCAGCAACCATGATCACCTTAGCGTTAATGAGTACCTTGATCATTTCATTATCAGCCAAAAGCGTGTTGGCCAACTGCCCACCAACTATCGTCAACAAAATACCTACCAAACCACCAATGCCGGTCAGTACCACTGACTCAATCAGAATCTGTAGCATGACGTCGCGATCACGAGCGCCAACCGCCTTGCGCAAACCAATCTCCTTAGTGCGTTCAGTGACTGTGGTGAGCATCATATTCATCGTACCAATACCACCGACAAACAACGCAATGCTACCAACAATTCCCAGGAACAAACTGATCATGTTTGTGGTCTCCTGTGCTGTTTCAATGAATGATTGTGAGGTCTCCACACTAAATTCATCTTCACTGTCTGCTGCTAGCTGACGTGATGCATTGAGCCCGGCTAAAATATGTTGGCCAGCAATTTCATAATATGACGAGTCCTGTAAAAGTACTGCGACTGAAGAGAACGACTTTGAATTAGTGAATGTCCCAATAGCCGCAGCATACGGCACCATAATCACACCATCACCACGTGTGTACTGCATTGAGTTTGAAGAAATCACACCAATAACTGTATATAAGGTACCACCAATAGTAATATCTTTTCCCACTACTGAGCGCCCGGTATCTTCTGCGACAGCGTCAGCAAACCCATCTGATACCACAACTTTTAGGTCATTAAAGCCGGGGTCCGTCCAGTCAAATACCTCGCCTTCATCCACAGAGTACTTTTGTATATCTGCATAGTCACCAAGCACAGACAAGATAGATGGCGAAAAGTCGGTATTGAATGCTACCACATCAGTACTGCCTACCGAGAGAGAACCAAGCGCACTTGTAACGTATGGTTGTGAAACAATCCAAGAGTAATCAGCGTACGTAATATCACCAGAGACACTGAGGTCTCCAGAAGCAAATGAGCTAAAACGATCCAAAACATTAGATGAAAGACCTTCACCGAGTGCCAGCATGGCCGTTACTGAAAAAATACCAACTACGATACCGATCACAGTAAGCATGGATCGCATTAAATTACTGTGTAGTGCTTGAATTGATTCTTGAATAAGAAAACGGGTCTTCATATTTTTATTTCTTAGCAGTTGTACTTTCATTCACATACCCATCTTTGATATTCACCACACGATGGACCACCTCAGTCAGTGATTCATCGTGAGTTACCATGACAATAGTCGTGCCGTATTTTTCATTAAGATAAGTGAGCGAATCAATGATATTTTCTCCGGTATGAGAATCGAGGTTACCAGTCGGTTCATCGGCCAAAAGCAACCGCGGACGAGCTACCAAAGCTCGAGCAATTGCAACACGTTGACGCTGACCACCGGAAAGTTGGTTTGGTTTTTTGTGCCACTGTGATTCATCTAACGATGCTCGATGCAAGGCATGGGTTACGTATTCATCATAATCACCAGTAAATGTGCGTTGATAAATCAGTGGCAAAAATACATTTTGGTACACCGTCTTACTAGGCAGCAAATGAAATGACTGGAAGATAAAGCTGATGTCTGAGGAACGCAACTCTGCCAATTCATCAGAGGTCATGTCATTGACTAACTTACCATCAAAACGATATGTGCCACTCGTTGCAATATCGAGACCGCCAATAATATTCATGAGGGTTGATTTGCCGGATCCGGACGGCCCAAGAATAGCCATCATATCTCCCTCATTTACTACCAGGTCGACCTTATGCAGAATCGGTACCTCTGTCCCCCCTGCCAAAAAGAAGCTCTTAGAGATATCGACCAGTTCAACAATAGGAGTTTTATTGGTCATATGTCATATATTGTTATTAACCCTGCGGTGGTACCTGTCCAGCCCCTGCTCCCCCACCACTGCCATCACGGGGACCAAAACTTGATTGTTCAACCACTGCAGTCGAACTGGTATCTGTAGTGGCGGTAGAAACTATCATCTGTCCTTCAGTAAGACCATCTGTTATCTCAGTGTAGTACTGACCGGCAATACCAAGGGTCACACTGACTTGGTACGTAGGTAAAGTATCACCAGCCGCCAAACGAACAATGCCCATACGATCAACTTGCTGCTGCTGCGTATCGGTCAAACTGTCGATGACAGTTACCATTGGTTGGCCTTGCTCATAGGTAATTGCACTTGTTGGTATACGAACCGCATCAGTTTTTTCTTCCTGCACAATCTCGATATCAGCCAGCATACCCTCGCGCAAGACAACTGACGCGGTTTCTCGGTCATAACTAAGAAGTGCTTTTACTTCATACTGTGCCACCCCACTGGATTCAGGTAGTGAACTGATCTGTGTTATGTAAGCGTCAAATGTAGGCTGATCCGAAAATGAAGTGACAGTTACCTTTACCCGCTGTCCAACTGATACCTTTGATACATCCGCTGCACCGAGAGTAAAGGTGGTCAAAAATTCGTCTGAGATAAGTGTACCAAGAGTAATACTGTCACTTGTACCTCCTGTCGGAGTAGCTCCTTCAACTACGTTTTCCATACCCTCTACCGTACCAGCGAATGGTGCAACGATCTCACGTTCGTCAACTGCATCGTACGCCTGTGAGAGTTTTTGCCATGCTTCAGAAACAGTAGATTGCGCCTTGGCAACCGTGAGATCACGGTAATCAGAAGCATCTGTCAATTGCAATGTCGCAAGCTCTTGTTGAGCATTAGCCAAACTAACTTTTGCGTCCTCAACTGATTTGTTCACACTGTCCAAAGACATTTCATAACTTGCCTTATTCTCAGCATAAGCAGCAATTTGGGTATTCGGCACGTACACAGTCCACTTATCACCTTTTTGTACATCAGTACTAAACGTCACATATAGCCCACGAGTACCAATAGGAAGTGCCTTGTTATATACCAATGCACCATGACTAGATTCCAGTCCACGTACTAAGTAAGACAAACCTGTATCGGAGCCAGACCCATACACTTCAATAGTGTAGTAACCTTGTTCTGTGCTTACATAGCGCCCAGAAATTGTTGGTACCTTACGGTTGTCCAAGGCTTCGGGGTCATCAGTGTCAGGAATGAATTCAAGGTCTTTATTCAAAAAGTCATATAATGCATTATTACGATTATTCTCAGCATTGTTGATAGTTTGTTGGTAGCCAGCAATCTGATTCTCGGTTGTACGAATTTGTGTACTTGGATCGACCGCCGTCTTTTGTGCCTCCTGCAGACTAAGTTGTGCTTCAGTTAAAGACACCTGCGCCGACTGTGCATCAACAGAAGCATCACTACTATCAAACGCGATCAATACATCTCCTGCGTCAACATGACCACCATTCTGCACATTGACCGCATCAATGCGACTGAGCTGCTTGTATACATCAAGGTCAAGTTTTTGTGCAGCAACAATATCTCCGGTAGTTTCAATGCCGGAAGTTACCTCGCCGACATCCACCGTGTTAACTACATAAAAAGAGGTGTCGGCCGTATCATTACTAGAGCCGAAAAAATATGCGTACCCACCATAGATAACTGCCATTCCTACCAAACCAGCCACCACATATCGCACATGGCTCTGAACATATGCCACGGCAATTTTTACAAACCTCATATCGTAGTCAGAATAAATTGAATAAACCTCGCCTACTAATACGTTCCCATACTGGCATTATTTCACTGTTTATCGAGACAACAAAGCATCTTTCAAGGTGCAAACTGTCGTTGTCAAGATTCGTAAACAAGCAGTTTCTTTCCGTCGCCAAAAACCCACGTGGTAATGGCATCAACTGCTAATCCATAAAATGCACCGGACAATACTACCAACCAGAATGTATCCCATGTACTAGTAGATTCATAAAAGACAGACACTGCCAAGCCAAGCGAGAGCAGTGTACCAACACCGATTCCACGCAGATAACGCATGTGTACAAATTTCAGAATTGGGTGTTTGGTCACTACGCCAACCAAACCGACAAAGAAACCGATTGGCGCTCGAGAAAGGAATACGTACCAGAAAAATGGTTCATGAATATTCCAAACCGAAGCGTCTTGCCTACCCACAAAAGTAATATCGATTAGTGCGAACAAGATACCCAACCCTAAAGCTAGCAAGACTCTTTTTGCATATGTTTCCATAGTAATGATGTTAGACTACTAACCTCTTTATAGTATACAGGTATCTGATATCTGGTGTAAAAAACGTATGAATCGGTGTAAACACAGTTATTGTATTTCCATGCGCGGATAGAGTTGTGTGACCATCACAGTGCCCGAACGCTCTCGGGCTTGGTACGTATACGTGTAATGTACCGATATACTCGGCACTGCTCCTCCAATATTATACGTACACGTGCCACCGCCAATAGATGTACTGCCAGTTATTTGCGAGGTAGGCTGCTCACGCAAACGCATGAGCGCCTCATCTCGACACGACGCATAGGTTTGATCAAAAGATAAACGTTCTCCCACCAAGCGGCTAGTACGAACAGTACCGAGCGCTACAGTGGATGCCGTCAACGCAAAGACAACCGTAATACTGGCAATAATCAACGATATAAATACCGCACTAAAACCTCTCTGTGGTTGTTGGCTGGGAAACGTCATGGTGATGTAATAGTGGTGTAAAACGTCTGCTGTACTGTGTCTCTTCCGTTTGTTGCTGTCATAGTAAAGGATACGCGTACCACGGTAGTTTGTGTGGTTGAAAGATTGGTAAACGCAACCGAACTAACAGTCACCAGATCTCGGTGTAACGAGACAACTGTCCCGCCATCCACCGCAGATAAGACGCCGTTGTCATCGGTGATGTCATACGTACCGGATGTAGTTTGTAGAGTCAACGTAGTATCTGCGTTACCCGCCGTGGGTGCAACAACGCTATCAGCAGCGACAACCCGTTCTCGTAATGCCATTAATGCCTGCTGTGCCTGCCAAGATACCTCACTTGTTAAAGACAATCTCCCTTCGGCGTGAAATACAAACTGTACAAACGTAGTCGCCACCAACACCAACAACGAGACCAGACCAACGGCAATAATGGTCTCTATCAAGGATGTCCCGCGCTGTGTGTGTACGTGTACCATATCAAATATTGGTTAGCGTCACCGTTTGTGTAGACCCATCACCAAAGAAGAAGTTGATGGTGAAGTCCGTGTTGGTCATGTTTTTATCAAACACAAAAGACAACTCCTGTGACACTGAGGTTAGCGACAAGCCAACTGGCAGCGTGATCGTGTCACCAGACGAAACTTCGGCTGGGCCGTACACCACCACTCCAAACGGGCTCATTACTTGGGTCAGTGTGCGCATGTTCTTGTTCCATGAGATGCTGATTGAGGTAACCACCAGTGAACTACCGTTCGTAGTGGCAAGTGTTACCCCGCGCAGTGTATCAAAATCTATGTACGCCCCTGATGTGTCAATGGTCACCTGGTCGGCCTCTGTCTGTTCAGTACGGTGCCAATTGGTGATACGTCGTTCCAACGATTTGGTGTATGTCTGGCCTTTATACTCCCACTCCACGGCAGCATCGGCGACCACTGTCTGAGGGTCAAGAGCAGTCAACGACACCGTACGGGTGAACACACCATCTGTTACATCACTACTACCTGAAAATTGCCAGGTACCTGATGCATCGGTGATACCCCAACTACCAGGCTGTAGTGCTGCAAAATCATCGCGCCCGATAGCATACGCGGCTTCCACTCCTTCACTAGCCAACCACAACGCTCGGTGTGACAAAGAGGATTCCGACAAAGCGTTCGCCGTCCAGACGAAGGTCTGATACCCTGCCATGGAAAGCATGGTGAAGATACCTAAGGCCACCATTACCTCTACCACCGTCAAGCCCTGCGCGTGCGAGTGTTGGTACATGCCGTATGCCATAACGCGTTACAGATATAATCCCAATTGATAAATCGGCAAGAGGATACCCAAAGCCAAGATGGCTACGACTCCCCCAATCATGATCAGTAGTAACGGTTCTAAGAAAGTCGGAATCGAACGAGAGGTCACATCGACCTTAGCTTCATACATCTCACCAATCGTACGATACGTCTCCGCCAGTGTGCCCGACTGTTCGGCACCGACAACCATCTGTCTCACTGACAAAGGCAACAGGCGTTTGGCTCTTTTAATATCCGAAAAAATTTGCCTGAACGTTTGTCCTTCTATTATTTGTGCACCCAGCTCTGTGTACAATCGGCGATAATTACCAAATGTTGTCGTTTGGGGAAGCAGCTCAAATACGATACTGAGTGGCACCCCTGCTTCTAGCATGGAGCCGGTAATAAACCCAAAACGTGATATCTCGGTTTCTTTTATAAGGCGACCGATGACTGGTGTATGAAAAAGTAACGAATGCCCGATAAAGCGTGTCTTTGGAAAACTGAATAAAAAGTAGAAGAGCATGAGCACGAACACACAAAACGCCGGTATTAATACCCACCCCCACTGCTGCAACACAATGCCGGTACGAATGATGAGGACGGTCAAAAATGGTAACGGGGCATCAATTTCCAAGAAGAACTGCGCTACCTGCGGCAAAACAAACCAGGCAATCCCAACCCCAATAACCACAGCCACGGTCAGTACAAAAATCGAGTACGACAGCGCCGAGCGTACGCGAGACCGAAAGATTTCTTCTTTCTCATTCTGCACAGCGGCAATATGGAGGTTTTTGGACAAACGTCCCGAGCGTTCACCCAATTGGACCAACACCAACGTATATGGTGAAACCATACGCGCGTCTTCAAGCGCGCGTGATAAAGGAATACCGTCATTAACATCGGCAATAACTTCTTTGAGAGCAGCGCGCAACCGCCAAGAACTTACTTCATCAAGCACAGAATAGAGTGCATCAACAACACCCATGCCGGCATTGATCAGTACCGAGAGATTTTGTACAACGAAAGCCGAGCGCGCAGACAAACCAAAAGAACGAAGACGCAGAAAGATCTTCCTTTTCAGTGTTATCTTTTTTACAGAACGCTTTTCCATAATATTATTCTGGTATCTCCGTCACACGGAGCACCTCTTCGATTGTGGTTAAGCCAAGCTGTGCCTTACGCAACCCATCTTCAAACATCGACTCAACGCCTCGCCTTTGCGCCTCCTTCCATACTGTAGCCGCCGATGGCGATTGTGCAATCAACTCTCGCATCGACTGATCGATCTCAATCGCCTCAACGACCGCCACTCGGCCATTGTATCCTGTGTGATTACATGCTGCGCAGCCAGCACCTTTATATAAAGTAACTTTCTTTTGTGTACCAATATAAGCGGAAATACCTGGTGTCTGTTTTTCAAGACTCGCGACGGTCACCGACTCACTTTGGCGACATGATGAACACACGCGACGCACCAAACGTTGTGCCACCAACATCTCCAATGTTGACGCCAACAAAAATGGTTCTACATCCATATCAAGCAGACGAGGCACGGCAGCTGCAGCACTATTAGCATGGAAGGTAGAAAGTAATAGATGTCCGGTCAGGGAGGCATTGACAGCTGTTTCGGCTGTCTCGCTATCACGGATTTCTCCCAAAAGAATGACGTCTGGGTCTTGTCGAACAATCGAACGCAGACCTTTAGCAAAAGTGACCCCAGTTTCTTTGTTTACCTGTATCTGATTAGTGTAGGGCATGTAGTATTCAACCGGGTCTTCGATGGTGGTAATGTTGATCTCCGGCCGGCTGACTTTCTTTATAAACGAGTACAAAGTCGTGGTCTTTCCACTACCAGTTGGACCAGTCACGATAATCATGCCAAACGGTTTGGCTAACACTCGCTCGAAGGTATGAATATGCTCCTCAGAAAATCCCAGTTCACTAAAGGTAAGGTCACGAATATACTCTGCCAAGACCCTGATAACGATCTTTTCACCATCGACAATAGGCACCACCGAAACGCGCAGATCAACCACCTTGCCCTCATACATAAAACGAATTGCACCATCTTGCGGTGCTGTATGTTCGTCAATACGTAAACTGGCTTCCAGTTTTATACGGTTCAATACATTTGTATAAAGTGTTGTTGGCAGTGCTCCCGCCAAACGCAACACACCATCAATACGAAACCTGATATTGGTCTGTTCTTGTTTTGGCTCAAAATGGATATCAGAGGCTCGGTACAAGAGGGCATCCGCCAAAATTTCATTAAACAACTGTGGGGCTACCCCGTGTTCTTTCTTGATAATTTCAGAAAAGCGCGTACTCAACGGGGTTTCATAGAATAACAACGCTTTTTCAAGTGACTCGGGAAAAGAATACACTAATCGAATTGTTTTCTTGGGGAAAATCGTACTTAGTTGTGTTTGAATGTTTTGTGCGTCATCCATCCGATCAGTTGCTACGGTCACCTCTTTCTCAGTATCAGCGACCACGACCGTTCGCAAACTTTCAGCCATTTCTTTGGTTACTGCATCCATCACCAACGTGTCTGGGCTGCGTCCATCGAGATCCACATACGTCGTATCATAGTATTCAGCCACTGCCGTACCAATGATTGAGCGATTAACCAAATCGTGTTCTATCAGATAATCAACAAAAGATCCCCTGCCGGCTTTTTCATGCGCAATGGCTTTTTTTGCATCATCACTAGTTATATAACTCTGTGTCTCCAGTACTTTTTGTAAAAAATCAGTGTCAAACATACCATGGTTTATTTAACGATCTTCTTCACATATGCCACGATGTCGGAGAGTTTTATCTCGGACTTTATAAAATAATCCTTTGCCCCCAGTTCCTTGGCACGTGCTTTATCACTGTCCTGCCCCAAATTGGAAAGCACAACTACTGGTGTCCGCATCTTCTTTTCTTTAAAATCCGCCAAGAGAGAGAAGCCGTCATGGTGCGGCATCATGATATCCATAAGAACGAGGTCGTAGGTTTCCTTCTCGACATCTTCCAAGACCATATCTCCGTCAGTTGCCACGGTAACCGTATATCCCTCCTTTTCCAACTTTAAAGCAAGCGCCCGTGCAAGTGGTCGTTCGTCTTCTGCTATGAGAATCTTTTTGGTAGATGTTTCTGTCATACTTGTATCAGTATACTAGATACTATGATCAACCGACCGGATAAATATCCAGTGGTTTTGTCCCCTTGCGTTCTTTCATACCAGACAGCGGGATACGCACCTCAAATGTGGTCCCTTTATTCTCTTTCGAGGTAAAGCCGATAGTCAAACCTGCAGCATCAACCACTGTTTTCACAATGTATAAGCCAAGACCGGTTCCTTCAACATTCAATTTCTTAATGTTATCAGCGCGGTGCATCTTCTTAAATATCTCAGCATGTTCTGCTTCGGGAATACCGTACCCGTTGTCTTCACACACTATTTTGATGTAGCCTTTTTTATCTTGCGCATCAACCACACTGATTCGTAAGGTGATCTTCCCTTTTTCTGGCGTGTATTTATTGGCATTAGACAATAAATTTTGCACAATAACGTGAGTAATTTGCGGATCAATACTAATGAGTGGCAACTGCTTTTCACATACAACCTTAAAGACTTGTTTCTTGGCTTTGAAGGCTAGCTTTTGCTCTTTAACAGCAGCATTTATAACTTTCTTGATATCCATTTTTTGCGGATTGATGATAAAGGTGCCTAGTTCAAGCCGCGAAATATTCAATAACGAATTAATCAACTCATTCATGCGTTCGGTTGCATCCTCGATTTCCTGCAAATATTCTTTTTCTTCTTTTTTTAGACCAGACGACAGAGTGTCTGTCAGTAACTCGAGGTACCATCGAATCGCCGCAATAGGCGTACGCAACTGATGTGATGCCAGGGAAACGAATTCTGACTTAGCCATATCAATTTGCCGTTCAGCAGTGACATCACGAAACACCTCCAACGAACCAAGCAGCTTCCCTTCTGCAACAATTGGACTTGCTGTAATAGCAACTGGCAATAGTGACCCCTCAGCAGTTACATACTGCATGTTTGTCTCGACGATTGTTTTTTGTCGCAAGTTTGATTTACAAATAGGACGTTGCACACGTGAGACAGACTTGCCATCAATGGTCCGCATCATCAATACCTTATAAATATTTGCACCAACCAACTCATCTTTACGATATTTACTCAACCGTACAGCCTCATCATTTACATAAATAATGCGACCATCAACATCAATCGCAATTACTCCCTCGCCTACACTCGAAAGCAAAGCCTCTGAACGCGTCTTTTCTTCCAAAAGCATCTTTTGGCTGGAACGAAGGTCGTTGGTCATTTGTCGCGCTAAGCGTATTGCCTGCCGACGGGATGTAGACATCGCATATAACACCAACGTTAAAAGTATGCTCAGGAGAGTCCCAGAGATAAAGATGGTCATTGGAAACAATCGCTCGGTTGCATTGCTGACAAAACTCGACAAACTCACATACTCAATCGTCCATGGTCTTCCCTCAACATAAATGACTGATTCAGAACGAAATTCCGGTAGAAAATTGACGTCCTCGGGATGCTTATCTGGAGCATTATCATACAATTCTGTTGAGGTTGCTATTTCGTACCCATCGTATATGTGGAAGTCAATGTCTAGTGATGATGCACCAACAATGCCTTGCATAAAGTCATTCATGCGAAATGGACTATAGACAAAACCAACAATGTTTTCACGTTTATCTGCCACCGAGCTCGTTGCAGTGGTCGTCTCTGCATATACTGGAAAATACATTAGAAAACCAGGTTGTACATCTTCATCTGTTTCTTGTAAGAGGGTAACTTTTCCCGAAATACTCGGCGTACCAGAATCTATCGCTTGTTGCATAGCATTACGCCTGGTTTCGTCAGAAAACATGTCGTAGCCAAACGCTCGTTGGTTGCGATAGTCAAATGGCTCCAGGTAAATAATACTGGTGCGCACGTCAAGATCACTTTCTGGGTAAATAGTAAAATCAGGATATCCATCTGCTCGTACCTGATCGATCAGATCTCCCTCGGAATTCACAATCGCCGCATAGCCTATTCCTTGTATTCCAGGATAGTATCGTTGTATTTGTAGTCCTTCCACATACCTTTTAAACTCTGCACGTGACACTCGATCAGAGGCATTAAATAGGCCAACACCACCAGCGAGAGTGTTTGCATAAATATCAACACGAGTTTTTATCGCTTCCTCAACCCGATCAGTTTCTACTCCAAATTGAAACTCGAGGCGTTGCTGTACCAAATTCGTAATGTACGCAGTAAGTAATAACGTGATGAGCAAGAAAGACACAAGTGGCAGCAAGAACAAAATGTTACGTTTGTCCAAAACAAAACCGAACAAAGATCCAATGATCAATGAGCTGATCACAAAAAATGCTGCCGTGTGTAACGCCACAGAAATAAATACCGGCAAATCAAGTACACCAACATCTTTAAAGAGATACGCAAGAATTGCCAGCACGCTGACAACAAACGTAGTGATTGGCAACAGTACGAACAATTGTTTTTTTGGTACACGTGTATATGAAATCAATGCTGCCGTACTCAATACAATGAAATTTGTGGCAGTAAAAAGTGATAAGCGAGCAGGTACAACAGTAGATGCTATTTGTTGCTTAAACAACAACAAGTCAATGCTGAAGTTGACTACTCCAAGATACGCCATCCAGCGCAATGTCGAAATAAGCAACACAGCCACAGCCGTCGCCAACGACAACTTGGGCCATCGTTTCATACTGAGCACTGTCAAACCCAACAACATGAAGCTGATTGCGGTCATTGGGTTCATACCACTAAAGCCGGAGGCTATTCTGGTTAACCAAACCGTATTGGTGGACCATCCCACCAATACCAGGCTAGCTGCTGCCATTAACAACGCCGAGAAGAACACTGGCTGTTGTCTAACAGTCCATCTCGTCACCTTGCGACATACTTCATAACCCGTTAGAAAAATGTAAAACGCTAAGATTCCCAGGAACAGTGGTATGTATATCTGAACGAGACGAAACTTTATCTTGAGATCCTGAGCGACAATCACGTTATTCCGAATACTGTGTTCGGACATTACATTGCTAAAATGGTTCCAAGGAGCAATGGTTTCCCCGGTTTTTTGGTCATAGTAATATGCAATGGTATCGTCGTGGTATTTAACCAAATAACCAGTAGTTGGCTCTATCCAAATATCCAAGTTTGGTTCCAAACGTACACCCCGCTCTGCTGGAACACCAGGTAAGTAACTAAGGTTGTCTGTTTGATCTATGGTAACCCCATGATAATCCGCACGGTAGTGGTAGACGGTTAGGTTATACATTCGCTCTTCATCTACAAAGTGCATGGTAGCCGGACCATCATAATTGACGTGCCAATACTGAAACACGTCACTCTTATTAGCCTTACGCGGTCCAAATAAGTAACCGGACCGGTCTTCGTCTCCCAATCCAGGCACATGTTGACATGTGTAACGATCAATACCATATGTTCGAGAGACTGAAAAAATAGACTCGCCAGACTGCGTACGGACATCAAAACTGTTATCGATAATAGCATTACATCCTTCTATACTCACGACATTATATCGAAAGGTAGAGTCCGAATATTGTTCCCCTAGGTAACTGGCGGTTCCTTCATCATAAAAGTTATCCATGGAGACCATCTCCGCATCATACGAAAAATCTTTTGGCAGAGCCGTGAAATACGGTATAGCGTATAAATACCAAATGAAGAAAAAACACCCAAAAAGCGTCAACAGAATATTTGTTTTATTATGGGTTGCAAGATACCTCCAAAAATTCATAAAGATCAACTTGTATTCATTCTACACCATAAAAAACACACTGCTGGCAATAGTTGGGGGTACCGTAACTTTGAATCTGTCACCTTCGGTGTTTTTTTCAGTTTTTCTTCCCGGTACTCATTATTAGCATGAAAATAAAAAGCGCGGCCTTTGGCCGCGCTTTTTATGTCACCCTTACTTCAACTCAAACGACGCCCGAACCGTAACCATGATGTCCTTATGCAAAGACTGCGTATCATAGGTGCCATAATCACTGATATCAATACCACCTTGCGGCAACACCTGTACCACGCCGCTCGACGCGCTCCGCAAAGTACGAATATTGCGACCTGACTCTGAAGCAATTGCCTCGGCTCGCGCCTTGGCGTCTTTAATTGCATCACTCAAAAGTGTCACACGTGCCTCTGCCAACTTACTATAGGTAAATTCAACCGACTGTGTCGATACGTTGTACCCGGCTCCGGTCAATGGATCGATAGCATTGGCAATCTCGTTTATTTTATCAATATCGTTACTGCGTACGATAATCTGCCGATTCACTGAAAAGCCATTAAGGTATGGGCTACCATTTTGTGGATATGTGTAGTTGGCATAACTTGTAATGGCCGGGGTTTCGTAATCGGTCAAATCCTGAGTCTCTAAGTAATTAGTGATCTGTTTCGTTGCAGTCTCAATGGTTCGATAACCATTCTGTTGATCATTCACTTCAGTTCGGGTTTCCAAATTGATCACCCACCGCGCCATATCAGCCTCCACCGCTTGCTTGGCTGATCCGGTGACCTCAATACTGTCGTTGGCCAGTTTTATCTGGAATGCGGTACGAGCGCCGATCAAAGAAACAATTACCCCACCAAGCACCAACACAGTTGCGGCGGCTGTTAGAGGTACTGAGTAATCAAAAAGTTTTTTGATGTTCATATGATAATTAATAAACGATTAATAGCTTTATGCTAAGTATACGCCCACCCGGCAAATTATCAAAAATCGAACAACTACTCCTTATTCTTTACTCACCTACTATTCACCAAAACACTTCCTCCAAATAATACCAGGGCAACAACCACGATAGTTGCGCCACTTGGTAATCCGACAAAGAAAGAGATCACCAGACCAAATATGACTGCCAACAAGGACACGACCACACTCAATACTGTCGTTTGTCGAAAGCCAAGGCCAAACTGAGTTGCACTCAAGACCGGTATGACCATGAGTGCACCAACCAACAATGCACCAACAATACGAATACTAATCGCCACAGTCACTGCCGCCAACAGTATCAAAATAATATTGATCCAACGAGCAGAGAGTCCGCTGGCTGCGGCCAGCGTTTCATCATACGCCACCAAAAATAATCGACGAAACAGCAAGATCACAGTCAACAAGACCACGGCACCTGCGATACTTATGGTTACCAAATCAGACGTAGTGACGGTTGTAATGCTACCGAACAAGAACGAGAGCAAATTAACATTAAGACCGTTTGTAAAACCAAGAATAACCAGCGCGGTAGACAAACCTCCGGTTAAAAATAGTGCGAGGATTGATTCTCCATATAATTTTTTTTCCACTCGTAACCACTCAATACTATAAGCTGTGATCACGGACACCACGATTGCCCCCAAAATAGGGTCCACCCCAAGTAAAACACCTAACGCAACACCCAAAAGAGATACGTGCGAGAGTGTATCAGCCAAAAGTGAGTAACGCTTTACCACCAAAAAACTGCCAATTACCGGCGCTATGACCGCAATCAAAATACCAGCCAAAAAAGCTCGTACCATGAAATCATATTGAAAAATAGCCAACAACATCATATGTGAGTATGGTTATGAACGTGTGTAACCGGTTTACCGTACATTTGTTGAAGCAAGTGGTCGGCATTGATCGTGCTTGCATGATCAAAACACAACATGCTTTGGTTGAGACACAAAACCGAATGTGCTTCAGTCGTGACTACATCCATATCGTGAGTAACCAAGATAATGGTAATGCCTTGTTCACGATTCAAATACTCTAAGAAATCATAAAAGGAACGCTGGGTCGCTATATCAACACCGGTAAACGGTTCGTCTAATATGAGTACCGTAGGATGATTGACTAGTGCTCGTGCAATAAAAACACGCTGCCGCTGGCCACCAGATAGGGTCGTGATTAACCGGTCTTTCAAGTCGTAGATATTCGCTGTGTGCAACGCTTGAGTCACCGCTTCTTTTTCTCCAGCACCAAAGCGGCCAAAAAGTTGACTACCCGCCACC